>NZ_JAMPKN010000029.1:0-47813 GCF_039962155.1 Trichocoleus desertorum AS-A10
TTTTGGTGAACTGGTGTGAGATCACCGTGAGCCGTCCTGATGGTAAGGTGACTTACAAAAACTCGTTTGCCACCAATCACATTCTGACCCACGAAAACGTGGCAGAACTTGTTTTAGCAGGGCGAACACGCTGGAAGGTGGAGAACGAGAATAACAACACCCTCAAGACCAAAGGCTACAACTTAGAACACAATTTCGGGCACGGAAAGCAGCATCTCTCCTCGTTCCTAGCGACCCTGAACATCTTGTCTCTGCTGTTCCACACGTTGCTAGAGTTGCTCGATCAGAAGTACCAACTGCTGCGCTCACACTTGCCCACGCGCAAGACCTTTTTTGATGATTTGCGGGCGTTGACCCGCTACCTGTATTTCGACAGTTGGGATCACTTGCTCACCTTCATGCTCGAAGGATTAGAGCTAGACATCTCACCCAATACCAGTTAAATTGCCATACTGAGAATTGCTGAGATAAAGGCCAATCGTTACGCGAGACTAGACCGCCCTTACGCTTTTTTACGAATTATTTAGGATCGCTATAGTTCTACCACTTTCGTAGGCAACCGACTTCAGCCGACTCCGAACCCGTAAGGCACAAGCGATATGATTGCGCTGAATGCGGGCTGTGCGACCCTGGCAAGCTTCGCCTCGGGTGAGCTGCTTCAACTCACGGTGAAACTCCACCCTGCGGGAAGCAAGCTACAACCCTCCACCGCACATCGCACTCATCTTGTACGGCATCAGTGGAAGCTTGAGACAAGTCGTTGGTCGCGACATAGTCCGTCCTGTGGGTGGACACAGTGACTCGGAACAGTTTCACCTTTTTGTCTTTCGGGAAGCCGCGAATCTGGATGAGCTTGCCTTCTGCAAGTCCTGAGCACTCCAGGTCAGTTCGTCAACCCGCTGATAATACTGCGTACCTCCGCTATCATCCACGCGCCGATTCGTCTTAAGGGGACAGTCGTAAACCTTCTGGAGTTGGTCAACCTGTGCCATCACCTTTTGCGTGGCATACCAACTGTCCATCAATACCGTCGCGAAGAAGAGCTGTTTGCTGTAGACGGCTCCATCAAGCATAGACTGCCACATGATCAAGCTTGCTTTGTCCATCTCCCTCTGGGTCGTACAAGCGGTAATCAACCACCCAGAACTGGCCGGTTTCACCATTGACGTAGACGCAGCTAATCAAGCCAATCCCCCGAATGACACGGTGTTCATTGCCGCTGTATTGTCGCCTCACGAGGTCAATCGACGTTGAATAACGCTTATCGAGGACCGTATCATCAAATAGAACGTAGGCATTGTTGCTGCGTTGCTGCAACGTTTTGACATTGTCCCATAACAGACGAGGGGTCAGCTTTTCGCTGCGTAAATAGCGATTGATCCGGTCATAACTGATGCCGTCGAGGTGATCAGCCAAGTTCGTCATCGTGTAGTTAATCGGACTGCTCAGTAAGTACTGGCAGTAATCCCCTTTGGTGAAGCTCATGCCTCTAGTTTATGTCTGTCTCTGCGTAAGTCCTGTGCTTCTTAGACCTCACAAAGCTCCACATTTCATCCATCATCTCAGTTTCATCGACTCTCACAACCATCACAGGTTTCCACTGTTCTCAATTTGCTCTAACAACGGTTGATTGCTCTGTTTAAGAGAACGATCTTTTTTTAATTTTTCAATCACTGTAGTTGGACTAATGTTGAGCACTCGTGCGGTATCTCGAATGCCACTGTCATTAACCGCCATGTCACTAATCTTCTATTTGACCTCCGGCAGATATCCTTGGCAGGAGTATTGCAAGATAAAAGTAGAACGTGAACAATTAGTGTTTCCGCACTTGTATCGTTGTTTTCCTTCTGTTGATTTTCCGTGTTTGACAATGTTGGTGCGATTACAGCTTGGACAGTGAACAGGCTCTAAAACCATGGATAGCATCGGAATTAGTCTTTATTCATTTTGGCTCAAATCCACAGGTCTAAAACACTACCCAAAGTTTGCGCTGGTCGCCCTGGGACTGGGTCTACCATACTCAAGGCCAAGCCTTTTATGCTGAGGTAGAAGACCTTCTAGAAAGTACTTGGTCTGAAGCAGATTGCCGATACCTTCTAGAAGCTCAAAAGGTGTTTCAGGTTTGCCGTGAAGCTTTAGCACAGCTCGATCGCCAAGCCGTTTTTGACACTGGTAACGTGCGTGAAGCTCTCCTACTCAATTTGTTCAAGAACGACCAAACTCAGGCACAACTCTTACAAGAAGCCCGCTACCTGAACAGCTCAAAAGCTTGCGATCGCTTTGCTGTGGAATTGCACCAAGGCCAAACTGTGTTTTTCCAAAAAGCTCGTTAGACAAAACTAGGCAAAAGCGGAAGTGCCGAAATCAGGAGGAACATCCTGCCAGCGGCCTTGGCCCACAGCTCGGAGCGCTTCTTTCAAATCTACGTCTCCGGTGTAAATCGCTCGACCAACGATCGCCCCTGTGACCCCGGAGGGTTCTAGCCCCAGTAAGCTCAGTAAATCGGTGACAGAGCTGACTCCACCCGACGCAATGACTGGGATGGCGATCGCGGTGGCTAATTCTCGGAGTGCGTCTAGATTGGGGCCTTGCAGTGTGCCGTCGCGGTGAATATCGGTGTAGATAATTGCGGCTGCGCCGAGTTGGGCCATACGTTGCGCTAACTCGGTGGCTAATACTTCCGAGGTTTCCAGCCAACCGCGTGTGGCTACCTTGCCGTTGCGGGCATCAATCCCCACCACAATCTGACCGGGAAATTCTTGGCAGAGTTCGGCCACTAAATCCGGTTGCTCCACGGCCACAGTGCCCAAAATAGCCCGTTGCACGCCTGTAGCCAGCAGATTAGCCACACTCTGGCGATCGCGCAAACCACCCCCGACTTGGACTGGCACATCTACCGCTCGCACAATCGCTTCAATCACTGGCAAATTCACCGGATGTCCAGCTTTAGCACCATCTAAATCCACCAAGTGCAATCGAGGTGCGCCTTGTTCCACCCACTGCCGCGCGACTGCCACCGGATTTTCATCAAACACTTGTGATTGGGCGTAGTCACCCTGGTACAACCGGACACAGCGACCTTCTAGCAGATCAATAGCTGGAATCACATCCATGACTTCACTATCCCTTACCCGTAAACACCAAACTTGCTCTAACTCAGGTTTGCGATCGCGCTACCCAGTTCTCATTGAAGCAGGTTTGTTCTCATTCAGGAGCGAGGCCACAGACTCCAAGCCACGACCTGAGTCTCGATTTGCGGCTAAGAATTCAACAAGTGCTTCCAATACACCAACTCACTCAGTTCATCTCATCCAACTCTTGCCCTGGCAACGTCACCCTAAAAATGACTTGATTTACTCGATTTTCAACTTTAATCTCGCCATTGAGCAGTGCTACCAGCTTCTCGACTAAAGCTAGACCCAAACCTGTGCCTCCCTGTTTCCAAGGGTCATGGCTGGGGACTCGATAGAACTTCTCAAAGATGTGAGCTAAGGCAGGCTCAGGAATTTCACAACCAGAGTTTTGAATCGTGAGTTCGATTTGATCTGACTTCTCAAATCTAGAAGCTAAAGCGATCGCCCTTGCGCTAACGACGATCTCGCCTCCCATTGGGGTATATTTGCAAGCGTTATTCAGCAGTTCTGCCACAATGCGCTCTAAACCGTTCTCCATTGAGAGCAAGGGTGGGAGATCCGCCGGGATGTCTAGCTGCAAATTTTGTTGGCGTTCTTTAGCTCGTTCTTGAAAGGGTTCCAAGATAGAGGGGAGCCAGTCTTGTAGCCGCAAACTTTCTAACTCTACCGAGACAGCACCCGCTTCCAACCGCTGAAAGTCTAGTAGATCGTTGATGAGTTCGATTTCGCGATCGCACTCTTTGCTCAAGATTTGCATGTAGCGATCGCGTTGCTCTGCATGTTTGGCCACCTTCAACATCTGAATTGCCATTTTGATGTTGGTCATGGGGGTGCGCAGTTCATGAGAGACGGTGGACAAAAAATCATCCTTAGTTCGGTTTGCCATTTCGGCCTCAGACCGAGCGGCTTGCTCCTGAGCCGCAGCGGCTTCGGCAATATAGCGAGCTTGAGAATTGCATAAAGCAGCAGCTGTAAAGTCTGCCAGGCTGGTCATGACTCGCACATCTTCGGCATCAAAGTGGCGGTGCTCATCATGGGAAACAATCCAAATCGTGCCTAAAGGTTGCCCTTGAGCTAGCAGCGGAATCACTAATCCTTCAACAATGGTTGGTTTAGCTTGCTGAAAGTAGGTGAAATATTGTTCAGGATAGGAATATAACTGGGGCGCACCTCGATCTATACAAGTGCCGCAAGGGCTAAAGTGATGAGGAGTTGACCCTTGCTCGTAAGCCGCTAAGCCTCATGCCAAACATGCCCAACGAAAAATAACTTCCCCAGTCTCGGTGGTCTCGAGCAAACTCACCCCTGCTGTTCCGGCGTGGCAAAGCTTCAGAGCTATTTGAACCAGTTGTCTCAGCATAGTGGCAGGCTGGTTCACCATTTGTCTAGCTAAGCTGTGGAGAGCCGCATTCTCTGCCTGAAAGTTCGGCAATCTGGAGACTGGCCCCAACAACCTGTGCGTGATCAGAATATCTTCTAAGACAATTTGCTTCGAGGACAAGGAAGTCATAACGCACTGAATTGAAAGGGCAAAGAGATTTTGAGGTGAGGTTCCCCTTCAACTTCAGTTTGCCCTACCGATAGAGTGGCCCAACCTAATTGATAAAGGTCTTATCTTTCTCGGCTGGCTTTCGTAGCTTTTATTCAGATGGGGCGAGTTCTCCTAGAATTTTGAATTTGATGTGATTGATCGATAAATCTCCCAGAGAAATGTCGTGGGATTCGCTAATTGGCGCACCTTGAACTCTGACGTTTTCAAACGAAACGCCTTTCGCCATTTCAGCGTGATACCAAGCCAAGCCCATAAAGAAACGAGTTGGGTAGGGGCCGCGATCGACCACATCATCTGGGTTGGATTCCATTGGTAACCAGCCAAATCCTGGGATGTAGAACTCAATCCAAACGTGATTGAAATCAGGTTCTAAAGGGACAAATTGACGCTCAGCATAAGGTGGGCACTTGTAGCGACCCACAGTGCGGCAGGCAATTCCATTCAGGCGAGCTAAAGCTAAAATCAGGCCGACATATTCCCCACAGGAACCAATGCCCCGCTCTAGCACAACATCGGGAGTGTCGATATGCGGTTTGATGCCATAGGAGAGGCGATCGTAAACATAATTACGAATCTTCAAAACCCGGCGCAACAGATTGGTTTCTGTGCCAACTGCGGCTTGGGCAGCCCAACGAATGGGAGCTTTATCCATTGCCAACTCATCATCATCCACTAAGTAGCGAGCCTGAAACTCCGGCGACAACGCTGGGGCATTCTCTACTTCACGCGGAGCAAGCTGATACTTGATACTCCAGACTTCTAAAAGCGCCTTCCAGCCCAATAATCGCCGCTCTCCAGGCTTCAACGCAGCAAACTTAAAGACTGCGACTCGTTGCCCATCGTGCAGTTCTTCTGTAAACGGCACCCCAATCGGTTCCACCTGCCTGACCTTTTGCCGATTAGTTTCCGCAGGCAGTGCAATCCGCCACTCCACGTTCTCTAAATGCACTTCCTCTAGAGGTTGCAGTTCCTCTACATAGGACATTTCAATCAAGTAGCCATTGGAGAGGGCATAGCGCTCGTCTTCGTAATAGTGAAAGTGCAACGGATGGATAAACGTGCGATCGCGAATGGCGAGTTCATGGGACGGATCAGCATTGGGGTTGTCGCGAATGTAGGGTTCTTCCCCCGCATAAGCGACATAAAGAATATCTTGGCCCGTGACAGGATGACGGTGAAAAGCCAAACCTGTGGGTTGATCGAAGGGGGTTAGGACACTAAAGCGGATTTCCCCAGTGCCGCGATCGAGACAGTAAACAGTTTGCTCAATGCGATCGCTGACCCAGAGTTCTTCGTCCCGCACCGTCAGGTGTTCGCTACCGACCCCCGGCGTAGGAAATCGGGTGATTTGTCGAGCTGTAGCCGCCTCAAAAATCACGATGTAACCGAGTTTTTGAGAACTCACATAAACAGTGGATTGCCAAACCGCCACGCCATCAATCTGGTAGGGCAAAGTGACAAAGTGCTGCGGTGTCAGATCGCTCAGGGTGCAATAGTAAACGCTACTGCCTCGTGTAAACCAAAGTTTGTCCCCTTGAACCGCTAAACCCGTCGCATCTAAAAAGTCTGCCGTGTGATGTGCGTTTAGAATCTGCGTGTCGCCATTGGTCACAGTGACTTGGAGCAGATATCCCCGAACTGTATCCACTGCCAGCAAAGTGTCTTCCCAAAAACTTAACCCCTGGAGGGCATAAGTGCCAAAGGGACGAATGGTACTTAACCAAGGGTCGAGTGGTCCAATTGCAGCAGTCAATGGTTGGAGAGAAGGGGGCGGTTCAAGCGGCATAGTTGCAGGTTTTCCAGCAATGGCCTCCTCATAATAAACAAAAGCCCTCCGGGCTGATCGTATCCCAGCCATACTCTCTGGACAGAATTTTGATCTCGTACTCCAGATACTTGTGTCCCAGTGGCCCACCAGCGGAGCATTTATCTTCAAGGTATGGTTGGCAATTTATGAATCAACGCGCACTATTACTAGTCAATCGGCAGGCTCGGCGGGGCCAGGAGGCTCTCACTCAAGCGATCGCTCACTTGCAAGGTTGGGGTCTAGATTTACTAGAAGAATCAACCGCTGACCCTCAGCAGCTACCTGATTTGATTCGTAGCTACCGCGATCGCGTTGATTTAGTCATTGTAGGTGGTGGGGACGGCACCATGAATGCCGTCACTGAAGGCTTGGTTGACACTCAGTTACCTCTGGGAATTTTGCCCTTAGGCACGGCTAATGACCTAGCCCGGACACTCTGCATCCCCACAGACTTAGCTCAGGCGTGCCAAATTATTGCCGAAGGTCGGGTGCAACGGATTGATCTAGGTTGGGTGAATGGCAAATATTTTTTCAACGTTGCCAGCCTTGGCCTGAGCGTCCAAATCACTCAGCAGATGACCAAAGAAGTAAAGCGTCGTTGGGGTGTGTTTGCTTACTTAACGACTGCCCTTCGGGTCGTAAGGCAATCTCGCCCCTTTAGGGCCGAAATCCGTTGTCGGGGAGAATCTATCCCAGTAAAAACCGTACAAATTGCCGTGGGAAATGGTCGCTATTACGGTGGGGGCATGACTGTGGTGGAAGATGCCGCGATCGATGATAATCGGCTCGATTTGTATAGCTTAGAGATTCAAAATTGGTGGCAGATTATTCCCCTATTACCCGCCATGCGAGGCGGGCAGCACATTAAGTCGTCTAAGGTCCGGGCATTAGCTGGAAAAGAATTTGAAGTGCATACTCGCAGACCCCGTCCGATTAATACCGATGGCGAAATTACTACTTACACACCAGCTACTTTTCGAGTCGTTCCCAAGGCGCTATCAGTTTTGGTTCCCAACTCCCCGACTCCGACAAGTTAAACCAGGAACGCGATTCTGTAGTTTGAGCGGCTAGGCGATCGCCGGAGAGCAATTCTGGCAGCTCAAGCGCTGACCAATTGAGGGGTTGATCTTGCAAGGTGAGTTCTGGCATGCCTAAACCATAACCTTGACCAAAATCGACTCCCAGTTCCCGACAAAATTCTATATCTGCAATATCTTCTAGACCTTCAGCTAAAACTAAAATTCCCAGTTCGTGGGCCGAGTGGAGAAAGCTCTTGATTAGCACTTGCTGGAGGGCATGTTGGCTACAGCCATGCACCAGTTGGCGATCGAGCTTAATTAAGTCAGGATAAAAGCCCGTAAAGTAGTGGTCAAACGAAACATTGCCGCACAAATCATCCACGGCAATGCCAAATCCTTGCTCGCGAATCCAAGGAACGAGTTCGCTCAACTCTGGGCAGTCCAGTAGAGCTTCTACTTCTGTTAATTCAAATACAATTTGCTGGGGTCGTAAGCCTAAGTCAAAAACTTGCTGAAAGTTCTGGGCTAAAGCTTGAGGGTTCTGAATAATAGCGTTCGGTAAAACGTTAATAAAAAAGGTTTGTTCAGTATTAAAGCTGGCGATCGCTTCTAAACAAGTTTTACGCGCTAGTTCATCAAACTCATGCACACATCGACTAGAAAGTGCAGCATCTACCAACTGCTTACCACTAAAAGCCGCTCCATTTTTACCAGTCGCTCTCGCTAAACACTCGTGCGCAATCACATTTCCAGAAGACAAGTTAAAAACAGGTTGATATTTGAAGAATAAAGTTTGATTAATTAGAACTTCAAAAAACCAACTGTATTTAATCGATGCCGTCAATGCACTGAGGGGTTGAGCATGGAGAAATTCAATCAGTAATCCTTCCGAGTTCAGGGGCGATCGCGTAAAGAAACAACGAGAAAGCAGTTGGCTCTCATCGGATACAGTCTGGCCAATTTGCAAGCAAACTTCGATCAACTGTTGATCGGTAACGGCTAAATAAAGCAGTTGAGGAATATTAGGAAGATTTTGAAACCCTAAGCCATGCAGGCACTGCTTCACCTCTGGGTTATGAGGTTGAATAATCAGTTTAAAGGAATTGGAGAGCACCGAGGTATCAATAGGGGACACAAACAAGGAACCTTTTTCTATCGCTGCTTAAATTTTAAGTAAAGGCGTTTCATTAAGGAATGATGAAGTAGCTGAATAATATCCCGCAAAATGCTGAGTCTGCCTGTGCAATCAAGACAAATTTATTACTTAACATATCAGCTCATGTCTTACTGCTCAGCTAATTAATTGAATGCCCTGTTACTTTAAAACTTAAGCGGAAATTATCTTTCCTGGATTCAGAGCTTAGTAATTATTTACTGGCAATTTATTCGATTCCTGTATCTTTCTATACTCTTTTTATACCTATGTTTTCCCCATGTTAGGGCTGGATGCTTTTAGACAAGGATTGGGCTGAGGATTAAAATTATTAAATTGGCATCAAAAGATTTACTTATCAAAAATTTGAATGTTGGGACGAGCCGAGTTACTCCAAGCTCAACCAATTCCCGATCGCTCAGGGTTTCGTGGCAAACACAGAGCTAGAACTGGAACAAGCTCAAAGTCGCTCAGATTGCGGTTACAACAGCCTAGGAGCAGATGGAAACCAAATTTAAGCACTATGATTAAGTGCTGTAGGCGTTGTTTTATTTCCCGTGACTCTATCCATGGCTTCAGATTCACCGCCAGACTCTGTTGTGGCTTGGCATACCCTAGAGGCTGAGAAAGCTCTAGAGGTTCTTCAAAGCGATCGCGAATCTGGCTTAACGACTCAACAGGTGACAGAGCGCTTAGCACAGTACGGCCCCAACGAGCTAGTTGAGTCTGCGGGCCGCAGTACCTTAGCCATCCTGTGGGATCAGTTCAAGAACATCATGTTGTTGATGCTGATGGGTGTTGCGGTCGTCTCTGCCATTTTGGATTTGCGTTCTGGTAGTTTCCCTAAAGACGCGATCGCCATTACCTCGATCGTTGTTTTGAACGCTATCTTGGGCTACGTGCAAGAAAGCCGGGCTGAAAAGGCTTTGGCTGCTCTCAAAAGTTTGGCCTCCCCTAGGGTTCGGGCGATCCGTGACGGCAAAATTGTTGAAGTCAGCTCAAAAGAGTTGGTTCCAGGCGACGTCATGCTGCTGGAAGCAGGGGTTCAGGTGTCTGCGGATGGTCGCCTCATAGAAGCATCAAATCTGCAAGTCCGAGAATCGGCTTTGACTGGGGAAGCTCAGCCAGCAACTAAGCACGCAGAAACTCACTTGCAGGAAGAAACACCTTTGGGCGATCGCCTCAACTTGGTCTTCCAGGGCACTGAGGTCGTCCAGGGGCGGGCTACGGTGCTAGTTACGAATACTGGCATGAAGACTGAGCTGGGCCACATTGCCACCATGCTTCAGTCTGTCGAGGCGCAGGAAACGCCTTTGCAAGAGCGCATGACCCAATTGGGGAACGTCCTTGTAGGGGGTTCGCTCGTTCTAGTGGCTTTAGTCGTCATTGGTGGCGTTATACGAACTGGAAACTTTAGCACCTTTGAGGAATTACTAGAAGTTTCTTTGAGTATGGCTGTTGCGGTGGTTCCCGAAGGCTTGCCTGCGGTGATCACGGTGACGTTGGCCCTGGGGACGCAGCGCATGGTTCGTCGGCAAGCGCTGATTCGTAAATTGCCTGCTGTGGAAACCCTTGGTTCTGTCACCACCATCTGTTCCGATAAAACCGGAACGCTGACTCAAAACAAGATGGTCGTGCAACTCGTCGATACTGAGCGTCATACTTTCCGGGTTTCTGGCAACGGTTACGATCCAGTCGGCGAGTTTCAGCTAGAGCAACAAGCTGTTTCCCCAGAGCAATACTTAGAGCTACAAACTTTATTAATTGCTTGTATTCTTTGCAACGACGCGACCTTGCAGTATGAGAAAGACCAATGGGTCATTTTTGGTGATCCCACCGAAGGAGCGTTGCTCACTTTAGGTGCGAAGGCAGGTGTTGACAAAGCAACTTGGGCTCGTAAACTGCCACGAGTTTCCGAGTTTCCTTTCTCGTCTGAGCGCAAGCGCATGAGCGTAATTTGCGAAGCGAGTGATTACCGACCCATTACAGCCACAGCGGCAGACCCAATTCAATATCTGATGTTCACCAAGGGGTCTCCAGAGTTGATTTTGGAACGCTGCACCCATATGCAGGTGGGCGATCGATTAGAGCCGTTAAACGCAGAACAGCGAGCCGAAGTGCTAGACCAGAACAACCAAATGGCAGGTCGGGGTCTGCGCGTTCTAGGGTTTGCTTACAAACCCCTGGCAACTTTGCCTGCCGAAGGCTCCGATGAAGCCACCGAAAAAGGATTAATTTGGCTCGGTTTAGTAGGGATGCTGGACGCACCTAGACCAGAAGCCAAAGAAGCTGTCGCTCGTTGCCGCGCCGCAGGTATCCGTGTGGTAATGATTACAGGTGACCACCAACTAACCGCCCAGACCATTGCCCAAGAGCTAGGAATTGCCCAACCAGGCGATCGCGTCGTCAGTGGTCAAGAACTCGATCGCATGAGTCTACAAGAACTCGAAGATCAAGTCGATCAAGTCAGCGTCTATGCCCGCGTTTCACCGGAGCACAAACTACAGATTGTGCAAGCCTTAAAACGTCGAGGTAGAGTCGTCGCCATGACGGGAGACGGAGTCAACGATGCTCCAGCCCTAAAGCAAGCCGATATTGGGATTGCGATGGGAATTACGGGTACTGACGTCAGCAAAGAAGCCAGTGACATGGTGCTGCTTGATGACAACTTTGCCACCATCGTCGCCGCGACCGAGGAAGGCCGCACCGTCTATACCAACATCCGCCGCTTCATCAAGTACATTCTAGGCAGCAACATTGGTGAAGTACTCACCATTGCGGCAGCTCCCTTGATTGGTCTAGGAGGGGTTCCCCTTTCGCCGCTCCAAATCTTGTGGATGAACTTGGTGACGGATGGTTTACCCGCCTTGGCCCTTGCGGTTGAACCCCCAGAACCCAACGTCATGAATCGGCCTCCCCACGATCCCCAAGAGAGCATTTTTGCGCGGGGTTTGGGTTCCTACATGATCCGAGTGGGCATTGTTTTTGCTGTTCTAACCATTGCCCTGATGACTTGGGCCTACGGTTACACTCACGCACCTGGATACGATCGCTCACCTGATACTTGGAAAACGATGGTATTTACCACCCTTTGCCTTGCGCAGATGGGCCATGCGATCGCCATCCGCTCCAATGTGCGTTTGACCATTGAGCTTAACCCCTTCTCAAATCCTTATCTCCTAGGAGCTGTAACGCTGACAACGATTCTGCAACTACTGCTAATCTATGTCCCACCGCTCCAAAACTTCTTTGGAACTCATCCGCTAAGTTCGCTAGAGCTTGCCATTTGCTTTGGCTTTAGTGCTTTGATGTTCACTTGGATCGAGCTAGAAAAGCTATTTCTCCGTTGGCAGTCGGCTCGACGCGGCTAAACGCCCAGGCCAATTGCTATCCAATTGCTAAAAGTCTAATGGCTCAACTAGCTGGCTAGGGTGGTCTTGGGTCGGCAAAACCCAACTCACACCACTCCACAAATCTAATAGAGTGCAGTAGTAGGGGTGTGCTAAGGTGCGCCCCTACAATAATTTTGAGCGATCGCTTCCTCTTAGCTCATCGCCTATTGCCGACCGCTGACCGTGACTTATGTATCTCAAAAGTCTTCATCTGCGCCACTTTCGCAACTATTTGGATCAGCGGGTGGATTTCTCTGCTCCCAAAACTATCTTGGTCGGCAACAATGCCCAAGGTAAATCCAACTTGTTGGAAGCAGTTGAGCTACTGGCAACTCTGCGATCGCACCGCGCTGGCCGCGATCGGGACTTGGTGCTAGAAGGAGAGACGATTGGTCAAGTTGCCGCCCTGCTGGAGCGGGACACTGGCCCCATTGACCTTACCCTCACCCTAAGAAGTAATGGTCGCCGCACCGTAGCGCTGAACAGCGAACCTTTACGTCGCCAGCTCGATTTTCTGGGCGTTCTCAATGCCGTAGAATTCTCCAGCTTGGATTTAGATTTAGTCCGGGGTGGACCGGAAAAGCGCCGAGCCTGGTTAGATGCCCTACTGACGCAATTAGAGCCGATCTACGCCCATATTTTGCAGCAATACAACCACATCTTGCGGCAACGCAACGCCCTGCTGAAGCAGCGGCAACAACGCACCCCAGAAGCCAGCTTATTTTCTCCGCCGCCAGAGTCTACAGAAGCGATCGATGAACCAGGAACCTTGGAGTTGTGGAATACGCAGCTTGCCGCCGCAGGGTCTCGCGTGATTCGCCGCCGGGCGCGGGTTTTGGAGCGGCTAGCTCCTTTAGCGGAGAAATGGCACCAAGAAATTAGTGGGAGTACCGAGGTGTTGCAAGTTAGATATGCACCGAATGTGGTGTTAACCGAGGACGACCCTGCTCAGGTGCAGCAAGCCTTTCTAGACAAAATCCAACAACGGGCGATCGCCGAACAGCACCAAGGCACTACCCTGGTTGGTCCACACCGCGACGAAGTGGAGTTCACCATTAACCAAACGCCTGCTCGTCAATATGGTTCTCAAGGTCAGCAACGCACGTTAGTTCTAGCCTTGAAGTTAGCAGAACTCAAACTAATTGAAGAGGTCGTGGGGGAGCCCCCTCTGCTGTTATTAGATGACGTTTTAGCTGAGTTAGACCTCAATCGGCAAAATCAATTACTCGATGCTATTCAAGATCGGTTTCAAACCTTAATTACCACCACTCATCTCGGCTCTTTCGATGCCCAATGGCTAAATTCTTCACAAATCTTGGCAGTACGAGCAGGGCAGATTTCGCCGATCTAATGCAGGTAATCCTGATGCATCTGCTTCCACTTCGTAATCGTAATTACAACCTCTGTTGGCTGACTTATCCCATTTTATGAGCACGTTTCTAAGTGATAAAAGCTGTCATGGAGAACCATGAAATTAATCAATTAGGGTCTTCGCTACGGCAAATTAAGCAAACCTCAATTCGCTCGGGTGAGGCTGGTGTGGTTCGGCTGTGGTATCAGGGCGGAGAACCTTACTTCGACATTTTTTTTGAGCTACAAGACGACCACCTCCGCTGGTTTCAATTTACCTTACGAGGCAAATCTCTCTCTTGGAGCCAAAGAGCCAAAAACGTTCAAACAGGCACAACTGACGAACCTCGAATCAACGACACTACTTACTACTCGGGTAGCAAATTGATCCAAACAAATCACACGGTTGATCAAAATTTTGTGCAGTTAGTTCGAGCTATTTTGCAAACGAGAGCAGATGAAGCTGTATTTCAGCAAGCGATCGCCCTGCTGGACAGCCAAGCCCAAACTTGACCATCCAATAACCTATGACTGCTTTATTCCAGATTATTCCAGCTTAAGGTTGCGTTAAGTACTGTGAGGAAATCTTCTCCGCCTTACCAGACGCGACTAATGCTTGGTAAATAAAAGCCGCAGCATCCGCCCGAGTTGCCTTTTCGTTAGGCTCTAAAACGTTTGGTCGCGGATGAGACACGGCTAAACCCGCTTGCGTTGCAGAGGCCACCGCACCCGTCGCATATTTAGGAATCTGCGCGGCATCTTGATAGGTTTGCAACACTTGGGTGGGGGCAGTAGAGCGAGGCAGTTCTAAGCCGCTTGCCAGAGCCACCAACGCTTGCACTCTCGGAATTTGTTGGGTGGGCTGAAAGATATTTTTGGGATAGCCTGCCAAAAAACCATTTCGAGACACTTCTTGAATCGCATCAGTGGCCCAAAAATCAGCAGCAACATCTTTGTAACTGACTGCTTGCTGTTTCGCTGGTTTATCGAAGGCTTTTTGCAGCATTGACGCATACTCTGCTCGCGTCACTGGAGCATCCGGGCGAAATGTACCATCCGGAAAACCGCTGATAATATCGCGCTGAACTAAAGCAGTAATAAAGGGATAAGCCCAATAATTTGCCTCAACGTCTGAGAAGCCCTCTGGCTCAGCGGTTGTTGGGGTGGGGCTGGGCGTTGGGGTAGCAGGTGCTCGGACCGCAAAGGGAACTGGCACTACATTAGGTTGGGCAGGCTCTGGTGCAGGTACGGTCGTTGGGACTGGCTGGTTGGGGGTTGGAGAGGGGGTCAATGCCCCTTCATCTGGGCTAGGGGATATCGTTGGCGTTGCAGTGGGTGTTGCAGATGGGGATGGAGTTGGGTCTAGAAGGCCGCCTAAGTTAAACCCTTGTCCTTCCCGGCCTAACGACCAAAACAAGATCCCGCCAATCACACTAAAGGCTAGAAAAATACCAATGAATTCATCAAATCCCAAGGGGTCTCTACGGGATGGCTGAGGATCAGGGGGCAACGAATTGGTCATCTTAACTCCAGCAACGCCAAATACGCGAAGTTTGGTTAGATTCTACGCCCAATTTATAACCCCGATCGCGCTAAGTGGCAATTAGCCACAAGTTAGAGAAAAAGTTGACCTAATTTCCCACAGACACCGAGCGAGAGGCGATCGCGAATTTTTCTACCTTGCTGGCGCTGTCACTTTCGTTCGCGGGGAGAGCGGGTTGAGTGGGAAAATGCTCGTCGAGAATGGTAGAAACAGTTTCCGGATGGATGCGGGTATAGCGAGTCTTGTCAGGCATCACAACCATGGTGGGGCCTGCCTTGCAATGCTTCATGCAGCCTGTCCCTTTAATGGTTACCTGATTGGTGAGGCCGCGATCGCCCAACTCCGACTCCAATGCCTGACACACCGCTCTGGCACCCCGCTTCATACAGTCTGATTTTTGGCAAACCAAAATTGTGGTTTTGCCTGGAGCAGGCGTTGCTTTTTTGGGGGCCGCTGGAGCCGCTTCACCCGGAACAGCGGGGTAAATGGCGTAGGCTTTGAGTTTGGCAAGTCCAGTTTTGGAGTCCAGCTTTTTCTCGCCAGCAACTCGGATCCAATCGCCTAGGTTTAACACCTTACCTTCAGCAATAAACGAGGCCACGACGCTAGCTCGTGACTCCTTAGAGAGCTTGATGCAAACCTCGCCTTCAGGGGTAGCCACTCGGATGCGCTTGAACTTGTAGCCATCTTCCATCTCAAAACCCAGAAAGCGCCCTTCCAAGCTGAATTCTAGAACTTGACCGAATTTGGACTTACTCATGATGACATCCCAAGGTTTGATAGGTTTACGTTTTTCTCAAAAGGGGTTATGCAAAGTGCAAGGCAGTGAATCGAATATAGATACGAGTTTTCTAAAGTTTAGTAAGTATGATTGCTTATTAAATCTGCACAAATATTGATTGGCGGAAGAATTTAGGCCTTAAGTTGCCAACACAGGTCTAACCAATCGATTAACTCACTACGAGCAGCAGTTAGATGCTGAATCACACTACGGAGTTGAACCGCTTCTCCCACCGTCTGGACTTCTACCGACAAGGTGCCATCTCCAGCACACCAACACTGAACTCCTAGCTCTTGCAACCGTTGGTAAACTTGCCAGCGATCGCACCGGGACACCGTAACTACTTGGCCGACGGGGGAGTTCAGACTAGATTGGTTCATAAGGTGTCTTCCTAAATGCAAGAGATTCTTAGTTGCAAGCGCCAGAGAAGCCGAACAAATTAAAAGAGGTGCTGCAAAGGAGTCGCAAGTAGACATTTAATGGCGTCTGCTTTTGAGTAAATACGGGTAGCAGCAGTGAAATTCCGTATTCCGATTAGGCGATCGCTAGCAGGTGATGAACTTAGATTGCCCACAGAGGAGCTAATGTGATTGATCAGTTTCGTTAATACATGGCTGGATTGGCTCACTGAGTCAGGGGCAAGACTCTAAATTATTGAGAATAATAGTCAATAATTTCGCTAAAAACAATATAACAAAAACTGTGTACTTGAAAACTCTTTTCATTAAGAATTCATCAGATCTGCTATCAAAGCCAGATTTGAGGCAAGCAAAAGCTGGGCAGTGAGGTCACTACCCGAGTT
This sequence comes from Trichocoleus desertorum AS-A10, assembly GCF_039962155.1. Taxonomy (NCBI): domain Bacteria; kingdom Bacillati; phylum Cyanobacteriota; class Cyanophyceae; order Leptolyngbyales; family Trichocoleusaceae; genus Trichocoleus; species Trichocoleus desertorum. Next base: position 16,534 of record NZ_JAMPKN010000029.1, read on the forward strand.
CTGCGATCGCTTGCAGAGACGCCTAGAGCGCTATCCCAGACTTGATCTGGAGCGTCAGCCCAGCTTTAGTGGGTCAGCTTTGGTGAGATAGATTAATGCTCAATGTCTAAATTCAATACGTAAGCGCCAAGCTGTACTTTTTCCGACCACAACTCATACTCAATCCGCAAATGGTGGGGTAGAGCCTGGCCCTCTAGCTTGAGACTGCGCGTGAAGTTGCGCAACCGCATCTGACCGCTACTGCTGAGCAAGTCACTTTGCAACCAATAACGGCTCAAGCCGTAAACGCCTTGCTCCCAGAAGTGGCGATAGCTAAAGCGACCGTTGCCCTGCATAGTCATGATGACGCGATAGGGCGAAATTTCTAGCCACAGCAACCGAGGCGCAGGAGTTGCTGCCAATGTTTCTTGATCCGAAATCCCCACGCCTGTGGTGCCAGCGTCTAGAGCTTCCAGATGGCCTTCTCGGTCTTGGAGCGTTGGTTCAGTTAGCAACAGGTGAAACCGTTCTTGGTCCTTCTGGTATAGAGTTGCAGCGGTATCAACCACAGACCAAATCGGCAGGTCTGTTGACACAAAAGATAAGCAAACAGGCTTGCGGTGATGCGTCAGCATGAAGTGTGAAGAGTGTGAGGAGGTGGCGATGTTTTCGGATAGCTACGAACAACTCAGCCTTAACATCTAAAGAAAGCGGTAGGATTACTACGCAGTTCTAGGTCAGTCTATCTCAATGCCAGCTCCGATCGTAACGTTGACAACCGCAGAAAATCAGCATCAGCTCACAATTGCCCAACCCACCGCAGGTCTTGCTTTGCAGGGCCGGGTTCAAATTCCGGGCGACAAATCCATTTCCCACCGAGCCCTGATGTTAGGAGCTTTGGCCGAGGGAGAAACGCAAATCCAAGGGCTGCTCCTAGGCGAAGATCCTTGCAGTACAGCGAGCTGCTTTCAGGCAATGGGAGCAAAAATTTCAGAGTTAAATACGGAGCTGGTGCGCGTGCAGGGGATTGGCTTAGGCAATCTGCAAGAGCCAGTGGATGTCTTGAATGCGGGGAACTCTGGCACTACTCTGCGGTTGATGCTAGGCATTTTGGCTTCTCATCCCGATCGCTTTTTTACCGTGACAGGCGATAGCTCTTTGCGATCGCGCCCCATGTCCCGCGTCGTCAAACCGCTACAACAAATGGGTGCCCAAATTTGGGGTCGTCAAGGAGGAGCTTTAGCGCCCTTGGCAGTGCAAGGACAAGCGCTTAAACCTACTCACTACCACTCGCCCATTGCCTCAGCTCAGGTCAAGTCTTGCATTCTACTAGCAGGACTCATGACTGAGGGCCAAACGACCGTTACCGAGCCTGCCCTCTCCCGCGACCACAGCGAACGCATGTTGCGGGCCTTTGGCGCTGAGTTGACGGTCGATCCAGAAACGAAGAGCGTCACGGTCACAGGCCCAGCACGGTTACAAGGACAAACCGTGATTGTTCCGGGTGATATTAGTTCTGCGGCATTTTGGCTAGTAGCAGGGGCGATCGTACCTGGTTCCGAGCTGTGGGTAGAGAACGTTGGGGTAAATCCCACCCGCACGGGAGTTCTAGATGCTCTGGAAATGATGGGAGCTGACATTACCTTAGAAAATCAACGAATTGTAGCGGGCGAACCGGTAGCTGATTTGCACGTCCGACATAGCATTCTGAAAGCTTGTGAAATCAAGGGAGATATCATTCCCCGCTTAATTGATGAAATCCCAATTTTGGCAGTAGCCGCCGCTTTTGCTCAAGGCACCACCGTAATTCGGGATGCAGAGGAGCTACGGGTAAAAGAGAGCGATCGCATTGCCGTCATGGCAGCCCAGCTTAACCGGATGGGGGCACAAGTCACGGAGTTGCCCGATGGGTTAGAAATTACGGGAGGTGCTGCCCTCCAGGGTGCGGAAGTGGATAGCCACACCGATCATCGAATTGCCATGAGTTTGGCGATCGCAGCTTTAAACGCTACGGGCACCACCACCATCCACCGAGCTGAAGCAGCCGCCATTTCCTACCCCAACTTCACCAGCACTTTGCAGCAGATCTGTCACCCCTTGTAGCGCTTAACTCGCTATTGAGATTTGGCAAAGTTAAGGCTTAGCAGCCACTCAGCGATCTAGTTTGCAACCGCAGCGATCGCTTTTTTGTCATGGCTTGGACATTTCAGGTTCAACTGCTAAAAGTCGGCACTCGTTAACTTAGGGGGCTAATAGCTTGCTTCCTCTATTCTTTGCCTGCCTTTAAATCTTGAGGAGCTTCAGGAATCAAGCTGCCTTGCCTTGAATACTAGGGGAAGCGGCTATCTTGGACTCAAATTTAGGTTTTACGCTAGCTCGTTCCCGCTAGTCAGGCAGAGTTGAATGAAGTCACCGAGCGAAAGCTGTGGTTTTCAAGCTGGAACAGAGGGGTAATTTTCCAGAAGTTGTAATTAAGCAAGGATTTTTTAATCGGATGCTAGATCACCGAGTTTCTAGCCAAGTTAGCAAATCAGCTCCAGCATATTCAACAACTACTAAATATTAACTAAATTTGATTTTCACATCAATTTCCGCATCAGAATAATAGCTATTAGTAACAGCTAGTAATCATAAAATTGGAAGTCCAAGGATCATGGACTTCGGTCTTGATGATGCTAAAGCAACACTTACGCATGATTTAGCTTTGATGGTTAGTTGGAGTTTTTAAAGCCATACTACGTAAGTACTCAGCAGCCAATCAGCACTTTCAGCCTCTGTATTGTTTAGGATGCAACTTCGGTTATCTACTGACATTATGTGAAAGGATTATGATGACGCCAAACCATAAATTTAATTCTTTTATAAGAAATAATTAGTTGAATCTACGGTTTTCACAAACCTAAATTTAGTCATCAGGATTCGTACTTATTCTGACAGTCGTCTAAAAACATCATGAAAAAAATTCTTGTAATTGAGGATGATCTCCCAGTTCGAGAAAACATCCTAGAACTATTAGAAGCCGAAGAGTTTGATGTCATTGGGGCAGAAAATGGTGCGGTAGGCGTGCAAATGGCTCGAAAACATCTACCAGACCTAATTCTTTGTGATGTGATGATGCCAGAGCTGGATGGTCATGGTGTGCTGGCCACTTTACGGACAGATCCCGCCACAGCTGCGATTCCTTTCATCTTCTTGACAGCCAAAGCTGACAAAACTGACTTTCGCCAAGGCATGAATTTGGGAGCCGATGACTATTTGACCAAACCTTGCACTGCGGATGAGCTGCTAGGGGCGATCGCAGCGCGCCTCCAAAAACAAGCTGCCGTCACCGAGCAGTACACCACCGCTTTGAATCAGGCGCAAGAACAGCTCAATCAGTTAATTCGGCATGATAGCTTAACGGGCTTACCCAACCGTTTAGCCCTGCGAGAGCGATTTACGGAGATTTTGGCTCAAGCGAGCCAAGCGAGCCATCTAGTCACCATTCTGCTGATCCATCTGAATCGGTTTAATCGCATCAATGACAGCATGGGTTATCAAGTGGGGGACTTGCTGATTCAAACAACGGCGGAGCGGATTGTTGCTTGTGTGCAACCCATAGACAGCGTCATTCGCCTCAATCCAGAGCAATTTATTGTGATTCTGTCTCACTCCGAGCAAAATCAGGCAGCGGCAGTGGCCCAGCTCGTCCTAGACCGCCTATCTATTCCCTTTGTCTTGGAAGGACAAGAAATTTTTATCACGACCAGCATCGGTATTACTACTCATAGCGACGCTGCTGACAATGTTGACCTGCTAATTAAGCAGGCTGATGCCGCCATGCAAACCGCGCAGAAACAGAGCGGCAACCACTATGAGTTTTATGCTTCTGGGATGACTGTCGGCTCTCTAAATCAGTTTCTGCTAGAAGCTAATTTGCGTCATGCCTTAGAGCGCTCAGAGTTTCAGGTTTACTACCAACCCAAGGTGAGCTTGGTCACGGGGGAAATTGTTGGAGCGGAAGCCTTAATTCGGTGGTTTTCTTCTAGTCAAGGCTTCGTCTCGCCCGTTGATTTTATTCCTTTAGCTGAAGAAACAGGATTGATTGTGCCGTTGGATGAATGGGTGATGACAACAGTTTGTACCCAAGCTAAGCAGTGGCAACTAGCCGATTTACCACCCCTCCAGGTTGCAGTCAACTTGTCAGGTTTGCAATTTCACCAAACTGACCTCACGGAACGGGTAACCCAAATTTTGCAAAGAACTGAGCTTGAGCCGCAGTACCTAGAGCTTGAGCTGACTGAAAGTGTCATTATGCAAAATACCGATGCCACCATTAAAAAATTGGATCAGCTAAAAACGCTGGGGATTCAAATTGCCATTGATGACTTTGGGACTGGCTATTCTTCCTTGAGCTATCTAAAGCAATTTTCCTTTGATACTCTCAAAATCGATCGCTGCTTTGTGCAAAATATTAGCTGTGATTCTAAAAATGCGGCCATTACCACTGCCATGATCCAGATGGCTCACGATCTTGACTTAAAAGTAATTGCAGAAGGCGTTGAGACCAACTCAGAGCTAGCTTTTTTACAGCAGCAAGCCTGTGATGAAATGCAAGGATATTTCTTTAGTCGGCCTGTTCCGGCTCCTGAGTTTGAGCAGTTACTCGTGACTGGTAAACGACTCGCTGATTAACGATTGGTATACCTGAGAGATTACTGAGCAAGTGGGAATACTGAAAGCAAGCTTCGGTGAATCCTAGGTTGGTAGCTTGCAGGGCATGTGGCAAAGGGTCAAAAATTTCTTCCTTAGTTTTCGCACTTATGCTGACCTCAGCCCTGATGTCAAAACTCGGCGGCAGGTGAATCGTTGGCTCCGCGATCGCCCTGCTCTAACATCAGATGAATGGTACGAGTATTTTTGGCAAGCCCGCCAAGTTTCACCCGCTGTCGCAACGTTTGCCTATATTTATTTAGAGCAGTATTCCGGTTTGCAAACGGCCAGAATTTTACCTAGCGATCGCTTAGAGGAAGATTTGCATTTGACCTTAGTTTGCTGGTTTGACTGGCATTTCACCCTTTGCGAAGATTTTGAGCAGCACTTGGGAGTGGGGATTGAGGACTACTTGGAAATGCAAGACCTCTCGACCGTTGAAGAATTTGTCATGTTCTTAAATCAGCAATTGCTCTCCGTGAATCATTCCTAAGTCAGGTGACGCTGATATGAGGTGTTGCCAACCTAGTAGAACGTCCCTTGAATTTCCTAATCTGCTTGTAAAGCTCAAGCATTCACCTTTAGGGTTATGTCACTCGCTGCAATTGTATTAGCCGGAGGTCAAAGCTCCCGGATGGGTCAGGACAAAGCCCTGATTCCGGTCCAGGGAGTACCACTGCTACGCCACGTTTGTGATGTTGCAGCCGAGTGCACTAACGAAATTTATGTAGTGACGCCTTGGCCACAGCGTTACCGTGAGCTATTGCCTAATAGTTGTCGTTTTGTGCAAGAACGACCACTGCATCAAGATATTCACCCCCAAGGCCCTTTAGTGGGATTTGCTCAAGGGTTAGCCCAGGTCCAAACAGATTGGGTTTTGTTGCTGGCTTGCGACCTGCCTCGGCTTAGGGGCGAAGTTTTGCAAGGTTGGGCGCAACAGTTAGATACAGTCCCAGAACTTGCGATCGCCTTTGTCCCTTACCATGCTCAAGGTTGGGACCCGCTGTGTGGGTTCTATCGCCGGAGTTGCTTGCCTCTCTTGAATGCTTTTATCAGCCGAGGCGGGCGATCGTTCCAACGGTGGCTAGACCACAATGAAGTGCAAGCCATTCCGGACGCTGACAAACACATGCTCTTTAACTGCAACACACCCAACGACTTAGCTGCTCTAAATTAAATGCGCCACCAGTAAGATGCCAAGTTCTCAAGTAAATGGCTAAGCTCGGTTTAGATAGTAATATTTTTAACTAAGGAGCTTAACACTATGAGTATTGAGGATAGAGCTAAAGCTGTTGCTAAAAACATTGAAGGTAAAGTTCAAGAAGCAGTTGGCAATGTAACAGGCGATCCTAAAGACCTAGCCGAAGGACAGGCCAAACAGAATCAAGCCGCTGCTATGCACACGGTAGAAGACATGAAAGATCATGCTAAACGGCTGATCGATCATGCTTAATTTGCTCTTTTAGTAAGCTTAAACCTTGGTTTCGCTTCAGCAGAGTTCTAGTAATTCTGCTGATTTTTTATGTTAGTTGCTATCAACAATCCCATTCATTTGCCATTCTTGCAAAGCGATCGCTACTCCCTGCTTTAGTTCCGGTGATGCTCCTGGATCTGCTGCCAAGGTTTGTAATTTTTGATAAGTGATTTCAGGTGCTAGTTGCTTTAAAGCTGCGATCGCGTGCAACTGCACTCCGATATCTGGCGTGGCTAACAGTTGAATCAGCGGTTCTACAGCAGCTAGTTCTCCTAACTGCCCTAAGCCGAGAGCGATCGCTTGTTGTGTGTGGGGTTGTTGCACAGCAGGGTGTTGGCTTGCTAAGGCTACCAATAAAATTTCGGCAGCTTGTGGTTTTAACTCAGGTGCTTCCACTCGGCCGAGTGCCGTGAGCACCGCTTGATAAACCTCTAGCGACTCTAGCTGCAATGCTTGGTGTAGATAGTTCAAAGCTTCTGGATGTTGCATCCAACCCAAAGCTCGTACTGCTTCTAGCTGCAGGACGGCAGGAGTGGCCGCAGATTGCAACACTTGCCACAAGGCGGCAGCGGCGGGAGGAGTACCCAAGCGCCCTAAGGAAGTTGCGGCTTGTTGGCACACCGCTAAATTAAAATCCCACAGGCGATCGCGCAGGAGGGCTACCACATCAAGGTCAGGAGCTAGATCAGCTCGCAACGCTAAACCCGCCACAGCCTCTCGTCTGACTGTAGCCGCCACATCATTGAGAGCATTAACCAAAATCGGTGCAATCTGTGGGTCATGAAAACTACTTAATGCTTCGATCGCAGTCGATCGCACCTCTACTTGTGGGTCCTCCACCACACTGCATAAGGGAGCAATGGTTTCACGGCTGCGAATCTGAGCTAAGGCTTGCACTGCCAACCCTCTGGATTGCTCGTCGGCTAGTAGTTCTGTTAAAGCAGCGATCGCCTCAGGGCCAAAACTTGCCAAGGTAGTGGCGGCAATTTCACTCAACTCTTCCGCTTCTGTATCCTCGGATTGCAGCAACTGCACCAAGATTTTGATGACTGCTGGATGGTTGAACTGACCCAGAATTCGGATTGCAAACCAACGCAGTTCGACCTCGGCTGCATCGTCTTGCACAATCTCGATCAACGGTGCAATTAACCCACCTACACTTTGCCCAATCTGACCAACCACTGCGGCTAAGGTAGGAAACACTTTGGCTAGATCCCAGCGCGATTGGAAGTCTCCCGTCGCGAGAGCCGCGATCGCCAAATCTAGAATTTGCTTTAGCGCTGCTACTGTTGGCCCATTTTCCTCAGCTTGAGGAGTCGTTTTTACAGCAGCGGAGAATTGTTGCAAATACTGATTCAGTAGCGGCCAATCGGCTTGTTGTGCCGCAGCCTGAGCTTTTTCCAAAACCTCTAACATTGGCAAATCGGGGGTGTTAATACTTTCACTAAAATCTATACTTTCACTAAAACTGTATCTCCCTCCAGCTTTGTCTCGTAAGTTTTGAGCGGCTCTGTCGCAGGTCCTTGCAACACTTTGCCATCCGTACCAAATTTAGAATCATGGCAAAGACAAACAAAAACTTTCTGCTCGGCTTGCCAGTCTACGAGACAGGCCTTGTGAGTACAGCTAGCATTAACTGCGGCTAAAGCGTCAGGACTATCTGGATTACGGACCACAAGCAAAGGCCCCGAAACAAACTTCTGATCGCCCAATTGACCTTTTTGATCTAAAGTCGCCACAGTTCCTACAGGTTGAAAACCGTCTGCACGAGCAACCGCGCCTGAATTGACCGCAGGATTGGATGTTGTTTCGTTGGAAGTTGTGGTCGTTTTGTTAGAACAAGCTGCGATCGCCACTGGCAAAGAACTGGCAATTCCACCAACGCCAACCCAAGTTAAAAAAGTACGACGATCCATTGTTCAGTCTATAGAAGTTCTGCTCGTTCAATTGTCGCATAAGGCTCCAAATCAGTTCCTGCACTACCGATCACGGGAGTTTTCAGCCTCCTAACTGCCTAAAAAATCTACCTGAACATGCTTTGTGAATAGTACAGATTGCACCAGGATTATGCAGTTTTTGTATATTTGATTACCTTTTTTGGTTCGTTGAGCTAATCCAAGAACCGCATAAATTAATTAAAAATTAAGTAATTTTTTCCAAGCAGATTGCGTTTTTAGCTCAACTCAGTTTTTTTCAAACTGTCTTGAATGATGCAGATTCTCAGAAAACTGTATAGAAAACAACTTTTACTCAGCATGGGATTCATGCAGTAATTGCATTGATTGATGATTTTTGTAGTTAAAGATACAAATATTCTTTCTATGCAGAAGTTACATAAACATAGATTTTGCAGCTAGAGATACACTTTCAAATTCAAAGTCAAAGATTTTGATTTGAAATTAAATTTCCTGGCTCAAAGCAGCTTTAAAAGGACTTGATTATGACGAAAGAAGCGATCGCGACTATTATTAGTGCTGCCCGCACCAAAGCAGAACTGGTTGAAAACAGCTTGCCTAAATTCCTAGTTCTATCTGTATTGGCAGGAATTTACGTTGGCTTTGGAGTGATGCTGGTTTTTTCCATCGGCGCACCCTTGCATGCGGCTGGATCACCTGCGGTTAAAGCCTTAATGGGAGCCTCATTTGCGGTCGCTTTGTCATTAGTTATTTTTGCTGGGTCCGAACTATTCACTGGCAATCATATGTTCATGACAATTGCCAGTCTCGCTAAACAAGTTACCTGGAAAGACACTTGGAAAGTCTTGGGCATCAGCTTTATTGGTAACTTGGCTGGCTCTCTGCTGCTAGCCCTGCTCTTGGTTCAGTCTGGGCTTTTGGCTAAAGGACCGATCAAGGATTTTGTCTTAGAAGCTGTGGCTGGAAAAATGCAGGCTCCCTTTATGGAGCTATTTTTTCGCGGCATTCTTTGCAACATTTTGGTTTGTTTAGCGATTTGGATGGCCGCTAAGACTAAAGAGGATATCGCGAAGTTAGTGCTGATCTTCTGGTGTCTGTTTGCCTTCGTGGGTGCAGGGTTTGAGCACAGCGTCGCCAACATGACCCTAATGGGATTGGGTCTATTTATCCCTCATGATCCTGAGCAAATTTCTTGGATCGGGTATGTCAAAAACTTGATTCCTGTTTCTCTTGGTAACTGGGTTGGTGGCGCTTGCCTGGTTGGAGCCTCTTACTGGTATGTAGGCAGCGATCGCCCATCTCGCAAACCCAAAAAAGCTAAAAAGTTGGAATCAGTGCCCAGTTTTGAAACTTGGGAAACAGAACCTAGAGAGAAAACAACTTATTAATTGCTTAAGCGAACTCATTCTCCTAGTTAAAGAGCTTATCCAGACTATTTGGATAGGCTTTTATTTTTTTGAAGCAGCACCTATTAATTAGGTCTTTTGTATCCTTTGTTGCAAAATCAAATGTTTTTTAGATCGTTTGAAATCAACGAGTTATGTCAAAACAGCATGACTTACATGCAAGTGTTTCATATATAGAAACATTTTGTAACTATAGATACGAATTCACTAGCTAAGTACTCATAACCTTAGCTGGTAAGAAACGTTAAACGGCAAATTACATTGAATTCATCTGAATTCAAACCTTGCTTAAAGCCAGCAGTGACACGGGTAGATTCATGACAACCGCAGCAACCAATCCAGCGACTGGAAGCAATAAATTTGAGAAACTCAAAGCTGAAAAAGACGGTTTAGAGGTCAAAAAAGAACTTGATCGCTTTGCTCAAATTGGCTGGGAAGCGATGGATGAAACCGATCGCGACTACCGCCTCAAATGGTTGGGTGTGTTCTTCCGACCTGTCACTCCTGGCAAGTTTATGTTGCGGATGCGGATTCCCAACGGCATCCTTACCAGCGGCCAAGTCCGAGTTCTCGGCGAAGTGCTACAACGCTATGGTGAAGACGGCACCGGTGACATTACCACTCGGCAAAATATTCAGTTGCGCGGCATCCGCATCGAAGATTTACCCGATATCTTCCGTCGCTTTGAGGAAGCGGGTCTCACCAGTATCCAGTCTGGCATGGACAACGTCCGCAACATCACAGGCTCTCCCGTTGCAGGCATTGATGCAGACGAGTTGATCGACACTCGCGGCATCGTCCGTAAAGTGCAGGACATGATCACCAATAACGGTGAAGGCAATCCCTCCTTTACCAACCTGCCTCGGAAATTTAATATTGCGATCGCGGGCTGCCGAGATAACTCAGTCCACGCGGAAATCAATGACATCGCCTTTGTCCCCGCCTACAAAAACAACAACCTAGGCTTCAATGTTTTAGTCGGTGGCTTCTTCTCCGCCAAGCGCTGTGAAGCGGCAATCCCCATGAATGTCTGGGTTGATCCCCGCGATGTGGTGGCTCTGTGTGAAGCGATTCTCTTGGTCTATCGCAACCACGGTCTGCGGGCCAATCGCCAAAAAGCGCGCTTGATGTGGCTGATTGATGAGTGGGGTCTCGATAAGTTCCGCTCAGAAGTTGAGCAACAAATGGGTCATGCGCTCCAGACGGCTGCTCCCAAAGATGAGATTGTCTGGGATAAGCGTGACCATGTCGGCATTCACGCTCAGAAGCAACCCGGACTAAATTATGTGGGACTACATGTTCCAGTAGGCCGCCTCTACGCCCAAGATATGTTCGACTTAGCGCGTCTCGCCGAAGTTTATGGCAGTGGAGAGGTTCGCCTCAGTGTTGAACAAAATGTGATTGTTCCCAATATTCCTGATTCCCGCTTAGGCCCCTTCCTGAAAGAGCCTCTGCTGCAACGCTTTACCGCTGATCCTGCGCCGCTCTCGCGATCGCTGGTTTCCTGCACGGGATCCCAGTTCTGCAACTTTGCCCTGATTGAAACCAAGAACCGCGCCGCAGCCCTGATTCAAGAATTGGATTCAGAACTCTCTTTGCCGAAATCGGTGCGGATTCACTGGACAGGTTGCCCCAACTCCTGCGGTCAACCTCAAGTGGCTGATATTGGCCTCATGGGGACTAAAGTTCGCAAAGATGGCAAAACGGTGGAAGGCGTAGACCTCTACATGGGTGGCAAGGTTGGCAAACATGCCGTCTTAGGCACCTGTGTACAGAAATCCATTCCTTGCGAAGATCTCAAACCATTTCTCACGAATCTCCTGATCCAAAACTTTGGCGCTCAAATCCGCACGACTCCCCTAAAAACTTCTGCTCAAATTCAATTTTCTGTAGAAGATGAGGTAGTTGCTAGCCCGGTTGCGGCTGTCAATGTCCCTGCGGCATCCAGCTATCAACCTGTGGCAGTGGCAACGCCAGTTCCCTCAGCTCCCCCTGCTCCTCCCGCTCAACCTGCGATCGCCAGCTTTGCTAAATCTGGCAAAGAAGTTGCTTGTACCGAAGCAGATACGTTATTGGATGTAGCGACTCAAGCAGGGGTAGAGCTAGATAGCAGTTGTCAGGCAGGCACCTGTGGCACTTGCAAACAAAAACTGCTGGAAGGCCAAGTGCACTATGAAGGTGAGCCGGATGCATTGGATGCCAGTGAGCAAGCCGCAGGCTGGATTTTAACCTGTATTGCTCATCCCATCGGCAAGGTTGTCATTGATGCTTGATTAGCCGTTGTTTTCCTTACTGCCTCTCGCTCAATCACGGTGATAACCGAGAGGCACATTGAGGGAGCGATCGCTGCTTGCACCCCAAGCCTCACATCCCCCAGATGGATTGCGAGGTAGGTAGTTACGGCTTGAAAACCACAAGTATGTTTCGCTACAGACAAAAACGCCAAAACCTGTAGAAAAACTTCAAAATTGCTCATGGGTAACATTTTATCTAGAGCAACATCGGTAGGGTAATGACAAGCTGTTGGTATAGAAAACTACCAACACCCCAAAATTTTCACAACTTATAACTTGAGTATTGGTGAACGAGGATGACGAAGTTTTCGAGACGGAAATTCATCTTGACAGCAGGCGTTACAGCCGCAGGTACTCTACTCGCCCACGGCTGTACGTCCTCCAATTCGACCGATACTGCTGCTAGCACTTCCCCCAGTGCTGCTCCTGCGGTTAATGTTGCCGCCGCTGATGCGCCAGAAGTCACTACGGCCAAGCTCGGCTTCATTGCCCTAACAGATTCCGCTCCCCTGATCATCGCCAAAGAAAAGGGTCTATTTGAGAAGTACGGTATGAAGGATGTCCAAGTGGCCAAGCAGGCTTCTTGGGCGGCGACCCGTGACAACATTGTGCTGGGTTCCGAGGGCGGCGGGATCGATGGCGCTCATATCCTGTCTCCGATGCCTTACCTAATTTCTGAAGGCAAAGTGACTGATGGCAAGAAAGTACCGATGTACATCTTGGCTCGTCTCAATGTCAACGGTCAGTGCATCTCCGTTGCCAACACTTACAAAGACTTGAAAGTGGGTTTGCAGAGCAATGCGCTCAAAAATGCCTTTGCTCAAGCTAAATCCGCCGGGAAAGAAACCAAGTGCGCCGTTACCTTCCCCGGTGGCACTCACGATCTGTGGATGCGCTACTGGCTCGCAGCGGGTGGCCTAAATCCGAATGAAGATGCTTCGACCATCGTGGTGCCACCGCCCCAAATGGTCGCCAACATGAAAGTCGGCAACATGGAAGCCTTCTGTGTTGGCGAACCTTGGAATGCTCAGCTCGTCAACCAAGGACTCGGCTACAGCGCTCTCACCACTGGAGAACTCTGGAATAACCACCCAGAAAAAGCCTTCGCCATGCGGGCTGAATGGGTTGATAAGCACCCTAAAGCAGCCAAGGCCCTCCTAATGGCAGTGCAAGAAGCCCAGATGTGGTGCGACAAGGCAGAAAACAAAGAGGAGATGTGTGACATTCTCTCCCAACGGGAATGGTTCAAGGTTCCAGCCAAAGACATTATTGAGCGAGCCCAAGGCCGCATTGATTACGGAGATGGTCGAGTGGTTGAGAACAGCCCCCACATCATGAAGTTCTGGGCTGACAATGCTTCCTATCCTTACAAGAGCCATGACCAATGGTTCCTCACCGAAAATATTCGCTGGGGTTACTTTGAGCCAGAAACAGACACCAAGAAACTAGTCGATGCTGTGAACCGGGAAGACATCTGGCGGGAAGCGGCTAAGGCACTCGGTCAAGAAGCTATGACTCCTAAGAGCCCTTCTCGCGGTGTGGAAACCTTCTTTGATGGCGTCAAGTTTGACCCTGAGAATCCAGAAGCTTACCTCAAGAGTTTGCAAATCAAGAAAGTCGAAGTTTAAGTCCAACCGTGAATTTGTAGGGGCTTGATTGTCTAAGCTCCTACCCTTCTTTTCTCACCTGCGACCTAACGAGGAACAAGAGAGCATGACAGCTAGATCGAGTAGTAACGCCATTAATTCTTTCCCTGCCAACTTGCTGCCTCAGCTACGGAAGCAGGCAATCAATGTGATTCCTCCTGTAGTCGCAATCCTCATCTTTTTGGTAATTTGGCAAATTCTCTGCTCAGGCCCCAAAGCTCCGCTACCAGCACCTACCACAGTCGTCACCGAAACTTGGGATTTGATTATTGATCCTTTTTTCGATAACGGTGACACCGATAAAGGCCTAGCTCTGCAAATCTTTGCCAGCCTGAAGCGAGTCGCGATCGGGTACTCTCTGGCTGCGATTGTGGGAGTCGGTCTGGGAATTTTGATTGGCACGAACAAGTTAATGTTTCGGGCCTTGGACCCTCTGTTTCAGGTTTTGCGAACTGTTCCGCCTCTAGCCTGGTTGCCGATCTCCTTGGCCGCGTTCCGCCAAGCCAACCCCTCCGCAATTTTCGTTATTTTCATTACCGCCATCTGGCCGATCTTGATTAACACAGCCGTTGGCGTGAAGCAAATTCCGCAAGACTACAACAACGTCGCTAAAGTCCTGCGGCTTTCCAAGCAAAAGTACTTCTTCAAGATTCTGTTCCCCGCCACGGTGCCCTACATCTTCACTGGCCTCAAGATTGGCATTGGTCTCTCCTGGTTGGCGATCGTAGCGGCTGAGATGCTTACCGGTGGCGTTGGCATCGGCTTCTTTATCTGGGATGCCTGGAATAGCTCCCGCATTAGCGAAATTATTTTGGCTCTGGTTTACGTTGGCGTGGTGGGATTACTCCTGGACAAGCTGGTCAACTACGTCGCTTCTCTGGTTGTTACTGAAGAACAGAAGTAAATGCCTGAGTGAGCCATATTGATGCTCAGCATAACTCAGCGCTTGCTATCTCTCTCTCAATCACCGATCTAATTTCATCCCTCATCCTTCATCCCTCCTAGCACCATGTCTGCCTTCGTTGAAGTCGATCACATTGACCGTGTCTTCCCGCTTTCTAATGGCGGCAGCTATGTCGCGCTGAAAAATATTGAGCTAAAAATTCGCCAAGGTGAGTTTGTTTCTCTAATCGGGCACTCTGGCTGCGGCAAATCGACCCTACTCAACATCGTGGCAGGCTTGGATAAGCCCACCAGCGGTGGTGTGGTTTTGGAAGGTCGGCAAGTGACGTCACCCGGACCCGATCGCATGGTGGTGTTCCAAAACTACTCGTTGTTGCCTTGGCTGACAGTGCGCGAAAACATTGCCCTGGCAGTCGATGAAGTCGCTAAGAACCTGCCTAAAGGAGAGCGACGGGGCATCATCGAACACCATATTGATTTGGTGGGGTTGCGAGCGGCGGCAGATAAGCGTCCGGGTCAGTTGTCAGGTGGGATGAAACAACGGGTGGCGATCGCGCGTGCCTTAGCCATTCGTCCTAAATTACTTTTACTGGATGAACCCTTTGGAGCATTAGATGCACTCACCAGAGGGAACCTGCAAGAGCAGTTGATGAAAATCTGCGAAGAGAGCCGTGTGACTTGCTTGATGGTGACGCACGACGTAGACGAAGCGCTGCTCCTCTCTGACCGCATCGTCATGCTCACGAATGGGCCTGAATCGCATATTGGTCAGATTCTAGAAGTCTCGATTCCGCGCCCCCGCCATCGCTTGGAAGTGGTAAACCACCCCAACTACTACAGTATGCGGAGTGAGATTATCTACTTCCTCAACCAGCAAAAACGGGCGAAGAAGCGGCAAGCCAAGCAGAACATTGCGATCGCCCGTCACGGCCTCGAAAAAGTCAACTTAGACATTGGCTTTATTCCCCTCACAGATTGTGCTCCTCTTGTAGTCGCCAAAGAGAAGGGCTTCTTCAAGAAGCATGGTCTAGACGAAGTCAATCTGGTCCGAGAATCGAGTTGGAAGACGGTTGCAGAAGGCATTACCAGTCGCCGACTCGATGCCGCGCAGATGGTGGCAGGCATGCCCCTTTCGATGACCATTGGTGTGGGTGGCAATGCGCCTGTGCCAGTCGTTACAGCTTTGGTGCTCGATCGCAATGGCAATGCCATCACCCTCGACAAAAAGTTTCATGAGCAAGGAGTAAAAACTCTAGCCGACTTCCGAAACGCCATCCGTCAAGCTCCCGACCAAGTTCATACCCTGGGAGTTGTCCATCCTGCTTCCATGCACAACTTGATGTTGCGCTACTGGTTAGCTTCCGGAGGCATTGATCCCGATCAAGATGTCAGCTTAACTGTCATTCCGCCGCCGCAGATGGTCGCCAACCTCAAAGCAGGCCACATCGACGGCTATTGTTCAGGTGAACCTTGGAACTCGCGGGCGATTCAGGAAGGATTGGGATATGCGATCGCCACTGATCTCGACATTTGGCCCGGACACCCAGAGAAAGTCTTAGGGGTGCGTGAAGAATGGGCAAACGAGCATCCTGAAACTCACATCGCTCTGCTCAAAGCGATACTGGAAGCCTGCGAATACTGTGACGATCGCCGCCACCGGGAAGAGATTGTAGAACTGCTAGCTCGGCCTGAATATGTCGGCACCGCCGCCCAGTACATTCGACCTGGTTTCATCGACCCTTACAATCGCGGCAACGGCGAAGCGCCCCAAAACTTGCCTCGCTACAACCAGTTTCACGTCGGTCAAGCCAACTGTCCTGGTCGCGTAGAAGGGCTGTGGATTTTGACTCAACTCGCTCGTTGGGGTATTACTGCTTTCCCCAAAAATTGGGTCGAAGTTCTCGATCGCGTCCGGCGGGTCGATCTGTATGGAGAAGCCGCTAGACAACTCGGTTGGCCCGATACCGAACCCGATCGCGATTCCTTTAAGCTCTTTGATGGCACTCTCTTCAACCCCGACGATCCCATCGGTTATCTCAATCGCCTCACGATCCATCGCGATATCCGCATCGAAGAAATCATCCTCGATCAACCCGCCCCCACCCCAACTGCAACTACTCCTACCTCCACAAGTCCCACGATCGCCGCCTAGCTTTTCTTTTACGCTTCGCGAACGGCAGAGCCGAACATCCCTCCTCCCTCCCTTTTCATCCTTCCTCTCATCCCTCCTCCCCTAGGAACCATGCAAATTCTCGACGGTCAAGCCTTAGATTCATCTCCAGCCATGAACCGAGACCCTTTCTTGGTCATTGACAACGTTTCTAAGGTCTACCCCACGCCCAACGGTCCCTACACAGTTTTAGATGGAATTGATCTCACGGTCTACGAAGGCGAGTTTATCTGCGTCATCGGTCACTCTGGCTGTGGTAAGTCAACCCTCCTAAACATGGTGGCAGGCTTTAACAAACCCACCACCGGAGAAGTGCGTTTGCAAACCAAACGCATTACTCAGCCTGGACCCGACCGGATGATGGTGTTCCAGAATTACGCTTTGCTGCCCTGGATGAGCGCTTTTGACAACGTCTACCTCGGCGTGGATGAAGTCTATCCCGACAAGCCACGGGCTGAGAAGGTGAAGATTGTCCGGGAACACCTGGCAATGGTGGGTCTAACAGAAGCCGCTGACAAAAAACCAGGGCAACTGTCGGGCGGGATGAAACAGCGGGTCGCGATCGCCCGTGCTCTGGCCATTCGTCCGGAAGTGCTGATCTTGGATGAACCCTTTGGAGCGCTAGACGCGATCACGAAGGAAGAACTGCAAGAGGAGCTGCTGCAAATCTGGCGGGATCATCGTTGCACCGTGATGATGATTACCCACGACATTGACGAGGCGCTATTCCTAGCCGATCGCCTGGTAATGATGACCAATGGCCCCTCGGCTCAGATTGGTGAGGTGCTAGAGATCCCCTTCCCTCGTCCTCGCGATCGCGCTCAGTTGCTAGAAAGCCCAGAATACTACAGCCTCCGTAACTACGCTCTCGATTTCCTCTACAGTCGCTTTGCCCTAGCGCACTAACTCTGGCTCTGACAACTGTCATCGATTTTGGGGCTATCTCTCACTCCGTACCCGCAACTTTACCCGTTTGGAATTAGGGATTGATCCCTCTGTTGAATTCAAAGGTTTTGACGTGCTTCAAGGATTGGTGTCATTCAGGGGTCGCTACCGCATTCTTCACCTGACGTGGTTTGCCTTTTTTCTCACTTTTGTTTGCTGGTTTAACTTTGCACCCTTCGCCACCACCATTGGCAAAGACTTAGACCTCACCACTGAGCAAGTTAAAACCTTAGGCATTTGTAACCTGGCCCTTACAATTCCAGCTCGCATCATCATCGGCATGCTGCTGGATCGTTTCGGCCCCCGGATTACCTATTCCGTGTTGTTGATGTTTGCCGTCGTTCCTTGCTTAGCCACCGCTCTATCCCAAGACTTCGGCCAGTTGGTGATTAGCCGTCTCCTCATGGGCATTGTTGGCGCTGGCTTTGTCGTTGGCATTCGCATGGTGTCCGAGTGGTTTCCGCCTAAAGAAATTGGGGTAGCCGAAGGCGTATATGGCGGCTGGGGAAATTTTGGAGCCTTTGCAGCGGAGTTTGCTCTCCCCTCGCTCGCTGTTGGTAGTGCTTTTTTAGCCGGCGGCAGTAGCGGTTGGCGGGTGGCGATCGCCCTGAGCGGCATCGTTGCAGCCATTTACGGCTACATCTACATGCGGATGGCGCAAGACACTCCCTCCGGGCAGGAATATCACCGTCCCAAGCGCAGCGGCTCGCTCGAAGTCACCAGTGTTAAAAGTTTTTGGGCGTTGATCCTGTCAAACTTAGGTTTGATCCTGGCGTTGGCCTTGTTAGCATGGCGCTTAGCACAACCCCAAATCAACTTTTTCAACACGCCTCAAATGTTGGTGGCTTGGGGTTTACTGGCCGCCCTGTTTGCTTATCAAACTCACAAAGCTTGGGATGTCAACCGCGAATTGTTAAGCGGCAGAAAAATCTATAAACCTAGCGATCGCTACCAATTCCGCCAAATTGCCTTGCTAGAGTTCACTTATGTCACCAGCTTTGGCTCTGAACTCGCGGCTGTTTCCATGCTGCCTGCCTTTTTCGAGAACACCTTTGCGCTAGAACATGTGATGGCAGCGATGATCGCAGCTTGCTATCCCTTCCTCAACTTAGTTTCTCGTCCCAGCGGCGGCTTGATCTCTGACAAATTTGGTAGCCGCAAATGGACGATGACCCTCCTCATGTTTGGCATCGGCGTTGGGTATCTCTTAGCCTATAACATCAACCAAAACTGGCCCATTCCTTTGGCGATCGCTGTCACCATGTTTTCGGCTTACTTTGCCCAAGCTGGCTGTGGAGCTACTTACAGCATCGTGCCTCTGATTAAAAAAGAGATCACAGGACAAGTCGCTGGAAATGTTGGTGCCTACGGCAATTTTGGTGGCGTGGTTTATCTCACCATCTTCAGCCTTACCGATGCTCAGGTGCTATTCCAAACGATGGGAATCGCCGCGCTGATTTGCGCCAGCTTATGCGCCTTCTTGTTGCAAGAACCCCAAGGCTCCTTTGCGGCTCACTACGATGACCCAGCTGAAACCTCAGATCTCCAGTCCATTCCTATGTTGGCGGATGAATCACATACTAATTCCTAATCACCCATCCCTAAAGGGGGCGTGCTGCCTCATTTTCAGGTTGCCTACATTAGAATGGTAAGTATTTATGCTTATCAAAAGTGTAAGCCCATCGAACATCCGTACCGCTAGCAGAGAAAAAGCGTCAAGCAGGCAGCACTATAGCTCTCGCCGCTTGACGCTACCATTTTTTCTCTTAGATGTACGGTTACCAATAGACGACAGTTATGACTGACTCGACTAAAACTCTCTGTCCCTACTGCGGTGTTGGCTGTGGCTTAGAAGTGTTGCCACCCGCGCAGCCTGGTAAGCCGATTAACAGAGATAGTGCTGGTACACCCATTTGGCAAGTCCGGGGCGATCGCGCTCATCCTTCTAGCCAAGGAATGGTCTGCGTCAAGGGAGCCACGATCGCAGAATCGTTGAATAAAGATCGTCTGCTCTACCCCATGCTGCGGGATACTTTAACCCAGCCGTTTCGCCGCATCACCTGGGAAGAAGCTTATGACTGCATCGTGCAGCGCATGCAAACCGTCCGGTATACGCAAGGGCCAGAAGCGATCTGCATGTACGGTTCTGGTCAATTCCAAACCGAGGACTACTACACGGCACAAAAACTGCTGAAGGGGTGTCTCGGCACCAACAACTTTGATGCCAATTCGCGTCTTTGTATGTCTTCAGCGGTCTCTGGTTACATTCAAAGCTTTGGGGCAGATGGTCCTCCTTGCTGCTACGACGACCTAGAACTGGCCGATTGTGCGTTTCTGATTGGGACTAACACTGCCGAATGTCATCCCATCATCTTTAATCGCCTGCGGAAGTATCACAAGCAAAACCGCCACGTCAAAATGATTGTGGTCGATCCGCGCGAAACCGCCACCGCCCAAGCCGCCGATCTCCATTTAGCCATTCGTCCTGGCACTGATATTGACTTGATGAACGGCATGGCTCACTTGCTGATGCGGTGGGGCCACTTTGATGTCAGCTTTATCGATGAATGCACCGCCAACTTTCCTGCGTTTGCTCAGGTCATGCAAGACTACACGCCGGAGATGACGGCACAGCGCTGTGGCATTGCCGTGGAAGATTTGGAAACCGCGGCTCGTTACTGGGGGGAATCTGAGCGAGTACTTTCCCTCTGGTCGATGGGAGTGAACCAATCTAGCGAAGGTACGGCTAAAGTCCGAACCTTGATCAACCTGCACCTGATGACAGGGCAAATCGGCAAGCCCGGAGCGGGGCCATTTTCTCTAACTGGTCAACCCAATGCGATGGGGGGCCGAGAGGCAGGTGGCTTAGCTCACTTGCTTCCAGGCTACCGCGTGGTGCAAAATCCCCAGCACCGAGCGGAACTAGAGGAATTTTGGGGGCTGAAGCCTGGGCAGATTTCTCCGCATCCGGGTCGGACGGCTTGGGAAATGATCACTGGGCTAGAGCAGGGAGATGTGGGTGTACTGTGGATTGCTGCCACTAATCCTGCGGTGAGTATGCCTGACTTGGAGCGCACCAAAGCCGCGCTGAAGCGATCGCCCTTCACTATTTACCAAGACGCTTATTTCCCCACGGAGACGGCTGAGTATGCTCATCTACTTTTGCCAGCAGCCCAGTGGGGGGAAAAAACTGGAGTGATGACTAACTCGGAGCGACGAGTCACCCTTTGTCAGGCGTTTCGCGATCGCCCGGGTGAAGCAAAAGCGGATTGGGAAATCTTTGCAGAAGTGGGACGGCGCTTAGGATTTGCTCAACAGTTTGCCTTTACGACTTCTGCGGAAGTCTACGCTGAATTTGCGCAAGTTACTCGCGATCGCCCTTGCGAAATGACGGGACTGAGCCACGAACGCCTGCGAGTTAAAGGCCCGGCTCAGTGGCCTTGTCGAGACTCGGGTCAGGTCAAGCCTGGAGAACCTGCCAGACTCTATCAGGAGCTTCGATTCCACACTCCCGATGGGCGGGCGCGTTTTGGGGCTTACCATTCCCGTGGTTTAGCCGAACGGCCTGATCCAGAATATCCTTTGGTGCTGACGACAGGTCGTCTTTACGGTCACTGGCACACCCAGACTCGCACCGGACGAATTGAGAAAACGCGGCAAATGCACCCTAATCCTTTTCTAGAAATTCATCCTCGTGATGCATCTGAATTGGGCTTACAGGACAAAGATTGGGTGGAGGTGCGATCGCGGCGGGGTTTAGCCCGTTTTCCAGTCACGGTAACGAAGGCGATCGCGCCTGGGACGGTGTTTGTGCCGATGCATTGGGGCTTTTTGTGGGCTGACCAGGCCGAAGCGAATGCCCTGACGCATCCAGAGTGTTGCCCCGATTCTAAACAGCCAGAGTTGAAAGCTTGTGCGGTGCAATTGGTGCCGATCAAAGCGGGTATGAGTCCTCAAGAGAATTTGCATCCCGCCGCGCGATCGAGTATTCTCGCACCATCTTCTTAATCTGGCTGAGCGCTGTAAAGATGCGATCGCTGAAAAAAGTCACCAGACAATGTGCCGATGCTGGCAGCAATGAGAACTTTCTCAGGTTCCTGGGTGGGGCTGAGGCATTAGTTTCTAGAGCTTTGTCGATTGCTATGGTAGTGGTTTTAGCCGTAGCAGTGATTGATTTGGTGAGATTTCTAGTTTTAGAGATCTTTTCTGAGCCTTTTGGGTTATTTAGCACCACGCTGATTGAGATTTTTGGGCTATTTCTCAATATCTTGATTGCGCTAGAGATTCTAGAAAATATTGCGGCTTATCTGCGCAAGCATGTGGTGCAAGTGGAACTGGTGGTGGTGACTTCGCTGATTGCGGTGGCGCGTAAAATTATTATTCTGGATTTTGAGAAGACGACGGGGGTGGAGTTGATAGGTTTGGCGATCGCGATTTTCTCTCTCTCTATTAGTTATTGGGTGGTTCGTCATGTGAATGCTAAGGAGCCCTAAATTTACAAAATCCGGACCTTGGGGGCACTCGCCCCCAAACCCCCGCTGAGGGACGGTTGCGTCCCCCAGGCCCCCTCCAAACGAACGTAACTGTCAGTGTTTCGATTCTGGTTCTATTTCTTTTTTCATTCCTTCTGACTCCTCACTTTTCATCCCTCATCCTTTCCTATCCCCTCCTCCTTCATCCCTCCTCTACTCCCCTCCTCATGTCTGATTTTTTCCAGTTTGAAGCTGATTTTGTTGAGTCTCTCCGTTGTATTCCCATGCAGGTACGCTACAAGCTGGATACTTGTGGTGTGAAGTTGAAGTTGCAACATTGGCATCAGTTTACGCAAGGGGAGCGGCAATCTTTGGTAGATCTCCCTTGTGTGATGGAGGGGGAGGTTGTGAGTTATCGGGAGCATTTGCAGCGGATAGTTGTGGAGCATACGGGCCACGCTGCGAGTGATTTGCCGATTGAGGTCTGCCCTGCTTGGATGGATGAAACTGCAATTCCGGTGAGTGTGCAGGAGAAGGCTACGGAAACTGGGGTAGCGCTGACGCTGGAGCAATGGCGATCGCTCTTACCGCTGCAACGCTTTGTGCTGCTTAAACTCAGTCGATCGGGTCACGAAAACAGCAATTTTTTGCCAGCCATGCAGGAGTTCCAGTTGGTCTGACAAAAACTCCGCGAAATTACTCAGAGCTAAATCAGTCTTGTAGTTCATAGACTAAAGGTACTGACGTGGAGCAGTTCTATGGAATCGCAACAAGCTGGGTTGATCTGGCAAGCTTTAGATTTTGCGGCGCGTAAGCATCGAGACCAACGACGCAAAGATTTGGAGGCTTCTCCTTACATTAATCACCCAATTAGTTTGGTGAATTTGTTGTGGAATACCGGAGGAGTCACAGATCCAGCGGTAATTATGGCAGCACTACTCCATGACACGGTTGAGGATACTGCAACGACTTTTGCTGAGTTGGCTCAGGAGTTTGGGGAAGAGGTGCAGCAGTTGGTTCAGGAGGTGACAGATGACAAATCTCTACCTAAACAAGAGCGAAAACAACAGCAAGTTGAGCATGCAGCCCATTTAAGTGCCAAGGCAAAGTTGGTGAAACTGGCTGACAAAATCTCTAATTTGCGAGATATTATTGCCTCACCTCCGGCGGATTGGTCTTGCGATCGCCAGCGCGAATATTTTGTCTGGGCGAAGCAAGTGGTGGATCAGATGCGGGGTAACCACGCTCAGTTAGAAGCTGTATTTGATCAGGTTTATCAACAAGGGATCAATCAACTAAGCGATCGCTGAAGTATCTAACTTTCTCAGGAAAAACTAATATTTGGTTTAGAGCCACATCATCTTTTTAAGTTTTACTTTTACTTGATTGTGAAGTAAAAAAATAGGTTTGAGTAGACAAAATTGAATCTTCACCAATAGCTAGTTGAATGAATCTCATTAGCGATTTGCTCACAAAAATTACTCAAAACAAGGGGCGAATCGATCCATTTTCGCTACAATTTCGGCTCACGGTTGGCATTATAGGGGCATCAGTTCTGAGTTTTGGTGGGGTGGCAATCTGGACAACTTGGACGACCTACCAAATTCTGATTGATTCTCACAAACAAAATATTATCTATCTCACCGATCGCTTGCCGCGCGATGTGGAACTGTACAGTGAAATGATTCCGGTAGACATTGGGTTGCGACGGGCCATCAACAACGTCACTAGTCCGAATCTGCTCATTTGGGCCAGGGCACCGGATGGCAGTGTTTTAGCGCAAGCGGAAACGTTGAAGACGGAGCGAGCCAGCCAAATTGTGGCGGCAGTGGATTCTTTGCCCTGGCTGCCGACTAAACCCCAAAGCTCTTGGATTAATGGCTCTTATTTGTTGCTCAGTAGCGAGCCTTTAGCCATTAACGGCACTCGCATCGGCAAACTCTATATTGCTCAAGATATTACCCGGGATCAAGCTCGGTTTTTAGGCTTGATTCGCAGCTTAAGCTTAGTCAATTTGCTAGCAATTCTGGCGCTGGCCATGGCGATCGCGTCTTATATTCGGCGATCGCTACAACCTTTGCGAGAGATGAGCCAGATGACTCAAGTTATTTCGGTGGATGACTTAGGACAAGCACAATTGCAACTCGATAGTGCCCCTAGCGAAGTCACTGATTTAGCGCAGACTTTCAATACGATGTTGTCTCGCTTGTCTGACTCTTGGACGCAACAGCGGGAGTTCGTCAGCAATGTTTCTCACGAATTACGCACGCCGCTGACGATTGTGCATGGCTATCTGCAAAGTATGCAGCGCCGTAGCCAGAACTTAACAGAAGCTCAGCAGGAAGCCCTAGATATTGCCGCAGTCGAAACTGAGCGCATTATCCGGTTGTTGCAAGACCTCCTCGATCTTGCCAGAGCTGACAGCGGCTACTTGCATCTCTCCTGGGAACCGATTGACTTAGCTTCACTGTTACGCGAAGTAGCTAGCATGGCAGACCCATTCAGTAGTCATACCATTCAAGTTGAAATTGAGCGTCTCGATGCCCACGGTTCTGGGGCAGAATCAATTCACGTCAAAGCCGATCGCAGCCGTTTGCGCCAGGTATTGATCAATCTGATCGATAACGCGGTTAAATATTCTGAGCCTCACACCCCTGTGACTTTACGCTTGCATCAGTTTGATGAGTTTGTTGCTCTCCAAGTCAGCGATCGCGGTTGCGGTATTGATCTCCCCCACCAAACCCGCATCTTTGAGCGTTTCTACCGCGTGGATGAAGCTCGTTCTCGCTCGACTGGAGGCAGTGGCCTGGGGCTGTCGATTGTGAAAACCTTGGTCGAAGGTATGGGAGGTAGTATTACGGTGCGCTCCAAACTAGGGGAGGGCAGCGTCTTTACGGTCACCTTACCCAATCCCTCTGTAAAACTATGACTGCCCCTCCAGCCCACATCCTAGTGGTTGAAGATGAAGTGAAGCTGGCTCGATTTATTGAGCTGGAGCTGAGCTATGAAGGCTATCAGGTGAGTCTGGCGCACGATGGCTTCGCAGGACTGACCACAGCCCGAGATGCCAAGCCAGATTTGATTATTCTCGACTGGATGCTGCCTGGTTTGTCAGGTTTGGAAGTTTGTCGTCGCCTCCGCACCACAGGCGATAAAGTTCCGGTGGTGCTCCTTACTGCCAAGGATGAAGTCAGCGATCGCGTAGCAGGGCTGGACGCAGGAGCCGACGATTATGTCGTCAAACCGTTCAGTATTGAAGAATTGCTAGCACGAGTCCGAGCCCACCTGCGACGAGTGCAAGAAACTGAACCAGAAGTTTTACAATTCACAGATCTCAGTCTGAATCGCCAAACTCGCGAAGTCTTCCGGGGCGATCGCGCCATTGAACTTACTGCGAAAGAATTCGATCTGCTGGATTTCCTCATGGCTCACCCGCGCCAAGTGATTACCCGCGATCGCATTTTGGAGCAAGTTTGGGGTTACGACTTCATGGGTGACTCCAACATTATTGAAGTTTACATTCGCTATCTCCGCCTCAAACTCGAAGCCAACCAAGAAAAACGCCTGATTCAAACCGTGCGGGGAGTAGGTTACGTCTTGCGTGACTGAGTATATTTGCAGACCTGAAATGCTAGGCTGAGGCCAGTGAAGTCAGCCATCCTGAAGCCATGCACAGACTCCTGACTGGACCGTTAAGCGTTGATCCTGTGACTGTTGCGATCGCTGGGCTCCCTCCGGCTCTGCACAATACAAAGCTCGTGCAGTTTTCTGATTTTCACTACGATGGTTTGCGGCTCTCAGACGATTTACTCACCCAGGCGATCGCCGCTAGTAATGCCCTAGAGCCAGATTTAGTCTTGCTAACCGGGGACTATGTCACGGATGAGCCAGATCCCATTCATGATCTGGTGCAGCATCTCAAGCAGTTACGCAGTCGCTTAGGTATCTTGGCGGTTTTAGGCAACCACGACCTGCACGAAGACCACTCTCAAGCGGAAGTTACGGCTGCTCTCACCAGTATTGGTGCTCAGGTTTTGTGGAATCAAGTGGCTTACCCCTTGGGCACCGATTTAGCCTTTGTGGGTTTAGCCGATTTTTGGTCAGGAGAATTCGCTCCCACTCCAGTCCTCAGTGAGCTAAATCCTGCCGTGCCTCGGATTGTTCTCTCTCACAACCCAGATACCGCCCAAATTCTGCAAAAGTGGCGCGTAGATTTGCAACTTTCTGGTCACACTCACGGCGGTCAAGTCGTCATCCCTGGTTTTGGCACCATTTCCAAATTGTACGAAGATGTTTTCTACAGCATTCCTAAAACGATCCGCAGCGCCATTCCGTCTATGAGAAAACATTGCCACCGAGTCGTGCAGCATTGGGAATGGGCTAGCGGCTTACATCAAGTCGGAAATAATTTGCTTTACGTCAACCGGGGTCTCGGCACTTATCTCCCTGGGCGGCTCTTTTGTCCACCGGAAGTCACTGCGATTACCCTTGTTTGCCAGGACGCATGAAGACGTGATGCGCTATTGTCCTGGAGTTGGCTGCCCGCTCAGGTCGTTTATCCTAAATCAGCAGGGCGATCTAATATTAGACAACGGTTGAGCTAGCGGCAATACGCTTCAGCCCTCTGAGTAGAACGAACTGTTACCTGGGCTCCCTGGCGAACCACAAATTCGCTTAAGCCCACCTGAGCGGGGTGATTTGGCTTAAACCGTTGCCAATCCGATTGACTGCCCCAGTCATAGGTGTATCCCAGTTGGGTCCAGGGATAAGATTTACCCATAGTGGGGTAGCGACTGGCAAACTGAGCGCTAAACCACTCCTGATAACTCGGCGGGGTTGTGGCAAACTCATTCAGCGGAAATTCTAAGGTTGCCTCGCGATCGCTAATGTCAGGGTCAGGCGTGGGACGAAACAGGTGTCTCGGTTCTACCCACAATTCCACGATGGATCGAGGCTGGTTCGCTGCATCTGGAGGCAATCCCAACAGTTGGTTGAGCCGATAGGCTAGGGAGACTTCCTGGGTAGGACGGTAGGTTTTGCAGAAATTTTGTAAATCGGGAGCTGCTGTCACCCAAAGATCGAGAGGCAAACGCATCAAACCACCCACTCGGCTGGTGTACCCAGAATAAGTGGTCCACACTGTTACTAAAACGCGGCTTCGATCCCAAACTAAAGCAGGGTTGTACCAAACAATGGGTGTGAGGTTGCGGTAAATTTCCTGCGGCTCTGCTAACTTGGCATCCTCGATCGCCTCCACATAGGCGGGTGGCAACGGTAATTGGTTGGCGGGTTTGCTACTCCCCTGAGCTAAAGTAGGA
Organism: Trichocoleus desertorum AS-A10; assembly: GCF_039962155.1. Classification (NCBI taxonomy): domain Bacteria; kingdom Bacillati; phylum Cyanobacteriota; class Cyanophyceae; order Leptolyngbyales; family Trichocoleusaceae; genus Trichocoleus; species Trichocoleus desertorum. Next base: position 43,749 of record NZ_JAMPKN010000029.1, read on the forward strand.
ATTCCTAGAAGGGTTTCCGTGAGGCTGCTCAGCAAAACTGCCCAGGAAAGAATGGCATATTTGTGGCGATCGCGGGTTTGATGCATACTCATGCATCTAAAAGTACATGCCTAGCTCTAAACCTACGGAATCCGGGTTGAAAAATTTACAACGGGAGCACAAACAAAAAACCCCCAGCCGAAGCCAGGGATTGAATTCAGGGTGCATCTACCATTCCTTTCTTCTAAGAAGGCAGGGCTGTATCCGGAATAAATGGCAGGATTAGAAATGAAATTTTGATCTAAGAGCGATCGCACAACAGATAGATGAGCACCATAGAAGTCACCCACCTGTTTACCTATTTCATCAAAGGGCTAACCCCTCATGCTGGCGATCGCGTCTCGCTCCAAGCAGGCCACGGCATTCCAGGCGATCGCGGCTTTGCCCTCATGTATGCCGATGCAGCCTCAGTGGAGTCAGAAGCCGAAGTGCCGTGGATGAGGAAAAACAATTTTGCCATGCAGGCTGACTGGCCTGGTTTAGCCAGCCTCACTTGCGAGTATGACCCAGTCACCAGCCAGTTAATGGTGAAGCAGCAAGGGGTGCAGTTGTTAGCTGAAGTAACTAATACCTCACTAGGGCGCGATCGCATTGGTGCTTTTTTTACTGGATACTTAGCGGCACTGCAACCCACTGCCACCGCTCGCCATCCCGAAAAAGCACCTTTGCGTTTAGTCGGAGACGGCAATAGCACCCGCTACCCTGACCGCGATCCTGTCCATATTTCGCTGATCAACCAAGCCAGCTTAGAAGATTTAGGCCAGAAGTTAGGACATGTCGTTGATCCGCGCCGCTTCCGACCCAACGTTATGCTCACAGGCATTCCTGCTTGGGAAGAGTTGAGGTGGGTCGGCAAAACCTTTCAACTGGGTACTGCTCAAGTGGCGATCGCAGCGCCAATCAACCGTTGCGCTAATGTCGATGTCAATCCAGATACAGGCATTCAAGATTGCTCCATTTTCGCGGCGTTGCAACCCACCCTAGGTCATCGTCAAACCGGAGTCCTGGCTACAGTCCTTCAAAGTGGCACGGTGACAATTGGCGATCGCTTGATCGAAGTGACATCCTCTTGATTGCGGACTTTCTTGCTGGGGTGGCCGATGTAGAATCCGCGCTTTTGCCCTATAGAGAACCTTGAACAGTGGGCATACTAGGGCAGATTATAAACAAAACTTTGTTCACTAGAAGTTCACTACAAAGCTTCTATTCACCCCCAATGCAGTCTGCCCCAGACTAGAAGTGCCCAGCATGAGTTCTGTCTCTCCAGATGCTCCTCTAATTCTCATTGTCGATGACAATAAAACGGCGCGATCGCTGTTACGAGAAACCATGGAGGAAGAAGGATACCGAGTCGCCGAAGCGCGAGACGGAGAGCAGTGTTTAACGATTTATGCTCGCCTCCGCCCAGATATTGTCTTGCTCGATGCCATCATGCCCGTGATGGATGGCTTCACCTGTTGCCGTCAGCTCAAAACATTACCAGGAGGCGATCGCATCCCTCTATTGGTGATCACCGCACTAGATGACCAAGCTTCGGTTGATCAAGCCTTTGCCGCAGGAGCTACGGACTACATCACCAAACCGATCCATTGGGCCGTGTTGCGGCAACGGGTGCGGCGGTTGCTTCAAGCCAGCAAAGCGATGGTAGAACTGCACCAACAAACCGAGTGGGAACACTTGATGGGGGTGATTTCGCAACGCATTCGGCAATCGCTCAATTTAGAAGATATTCTCAACACTACAGTTGTCGAGGTACGACAGTTTCTTCAAACCGATCGCGTCAGCGTTTATCGTTTTGAACCAGACTGGAGCGGCACGATCGCAGTCGAATCGGTTGGAAGCGAATGGCCCTCTGTGTTGGGCAAGAATACGAAAGATCCTTGCTTCGCCCTCACCTACATTACGCAGTACAAGCAGGGCCATGTGCGAGCAGTCGAGGATATTTACACCGCCGGGATTGCGCCTTGTCACATTAACTTGTTGGCTCAATTTAACGTCCGCGCCAACTTAGTCGTGCCGATCTTGCAGGGAGACCAACTGTGGGGACTACTCCTGGCTCATCATTGCTCTGGTCCTCGACGGTGGCAACCCTCCGAAATCAAGCTGGTGGAGCGACTCACGACCCAAGTGGCGATCGCGATTCAGCAATCAGAGCTTTATCAGCAGGTCCAACATCTCAACGCCGACTTAGAATGCCAAGTGCAGGAGCGCACGACTCAATTGCAGCGAGCGCTGGAGTATGAAGCGATGCTGAAACGGATTACCGATAAAGTTCGTGACAGCCTGGATGAGAGCCAAATCCTTGAAACGGCAATAGCAGAACTCGTGAATGTGTTGGGAGTTTCTTGCTGTGGTACCAGCCTTTATGGGGGAGAGCAGCTCTGCGCCAAGATTCCTCACGAGTACATGATGCCTAATACGGTAGGCTGTCGCTTAGTGCCAAAAGCAGTTGAATTTCCCGAAATTTATCATCAACTTCACCAAGGACAGTATTCGCAGTTTTGTGAAATTATCCCAGCCTCCGGTCGAGGCCGCTTGGCGATGTTGGCTTGCCCCATTTTTGACGACCAAGGTGTGATTGGGGACTTGTGGCTGTTTAAGGAAAAGTATGCCGTTTTCAATGAATTAGAAATTCGCTTAGTACTTCAAGTAACAAATCAGTGTGCGATCGCCATCCGCCAAGCTCGGCTGTACCAATCTTCCCAAGCTCAAGTAGAAGCGCTCGAAAAGCTGAATCGCCTTAAGGATGAATTTCTCAGCACGGTTTCCCATGAGTTGCGAACCCCAATGGCTAGCATGAAAATGGCAACTCACATGCTGGAATTATCTTTAGAAAAAGAGCGTATCCAGTATGCCTCTAAACCTCAAGCGGAAGGTAGTAAAACTACTCGCTATCTGCAAATTCTGAAAGATGAATGTGAGCGAGAAATTAGCTTAATTGATGATTTATTGGATTTGCAACGACTCGACGCAGGCAATCAATCTTTAGACCCTGCAGTTATTAATTTGAAGAATTGGCTACCTGGGGTCATCGAACCTTTTGAGGAGCAGGCCAGCAAGTTGCAACAAACGCTACAACTTCAGCTTCCTGATCAGTTACCTTTTCTGTTTTCTGATGCTTCTCATTTGGAGCGAGTTCTATCCGAGTTACTGGGTAATGCTTGTAAATACACTCCTGCCTATGAAAACATCATTGTCTCAGCGATCGCCCAATCAGACAGCTTGCAGTTGAGTGTGAGTAATTCTGGCGTAGAAATTCCACAAAGTGAACAAACTCGCATTTTTGATAAGTTCTACCGCATTCCCAATTCTGACCCCTGGAAACAAGCAGGTACCGGACTAGGCTTGGCTTTGGTGCGTAAATTAGTTACACATTTAGGCGGCTCAATTCACGCTCAAAGCGCAAATAATTTAACTAGTTTTATTATTGAATTGCCACTTTATGCTTCTCTAGAAAGCCCAAATAATTGAATCAATCCTAATAACTGAATCTACAATTCACTTGTGGTACGGATACCCTGTTCGCCGTAGGTAAGGTGCCTGTACTACAATTATTTTCATCAACTAAAGTTCAGCCAAGAAAGTGTTTGTAAAAGGTTGTTAAGCAGAACTGCTGGGGGGACATAAGGGCTTACAAAGGAGAGCGAACCAGGGACATAGCCCGTTGACCTCGTTGATAAAACGGTCGCTTTCCAGGGCTCAATTGCAATAAGGCATTGACCAAATCCGCACAGGTGTCGACAAAGTTGACCCAGCCATAGGCATACAAACCCGTATAAAAGTAGCTATGTCTAGGACGGCTGCGCTGTAATTGGGAGGAACGAGCAATGTAATGAGTTACCCTCCGTTGACGCAGTTTTTGTCCAACAAAGGTTGCGGCCCCATAGGCTAAAGTTAGGACTAGCAATAAGGTGATTAAGCGAGTGCCTTTGAGTCCCGTTCTCTCCAAATGATAGCCTCCCCTTTTGCAATCTCTGAGCATCTGCTCAATCCCCATGCGCTTGGCATAAGCTCGATTGCAGCTTG
>NZ_JAMPKN010000030.1:0-46127 GCF_039962155.1 Trichocoleus desertorum AS-A10
TCCAGCCCTGGCAATTTATCCTCTAGCAGGCGCTTCTGAGCCTTTCGGCGTTCATCCTCCGTGCTGTTGTTACTCTCCAGAATGGTGAGTGCATGAGAAACAGTGATATCAAATGTCTTTGCTGCTGCCCATTTCTGGGCTTCTAATGAATCAAGCTCTTCCCGTGCTTCTCGGCGCAGTTTAGCGTAAGGCTTGGACTTTCCAGCATCCACCTCAATCACTGTATTCCCGGTATCTCGCCAATATTGCAGCAGCCGTTCCCGCATGTTTACCCTAGCTCCATTGGTGCGAGCTTGGAAACGTGCCCAGTACTTCAGCCAGAGCTTATCAGGTGATTCGGAGTTTGGGTCTAGGAGCTGGTTGAATTTATCTAGCCAGCCATTGTTCTCAGTGTCAGCAGCGGTTAGCGCCTCAGCCAAATTAATAAGTCTGCTCAGCTGCTCTTTGTTCTGATTCAAATCTTTGAGCAGCGTTTCAGGGTTGAGCGATCGCCCGCCCTCGTCGTATGCTGCGTACTCCTTGACATAGCCAAAGCAGGGAATTGGCAAGCGATAGCGATTGATTGTCTGTATCTGCGATCGCGTTTCTAGGTGAACGAGGTGAAATGCTTGCTGAACAAAGTAAGGGATTGTGATATCAATGCCGGATTCAGCACTGGGTGAGAGTAGCAGCAGCGTAGGCTTGAGAGCGGCAATTGCTGCATTGGGATTCCGCATGAAATCCTTGATTTCATCAAGTTCTGTGGTCTTGCCGTCCACCCTAACGACACGCTGAGGAGGCAGGTCACTATCCTGCTCCATTCTTAGAACTATGCTTTCCACTTCCTCCAGGTACTTCTGGGAATCGGATACTACGATTAAGGGCTGAGCCTGAGTGAGGAAAGAGCAAATCTCTTCTGTTGTTTTGGATGGTGAATCAAAGACTCTGATTTCCCTAGCTAAATCTGGAATCCAATGATTAGTTACCAGTTGAAGTGGTACTTCAGCTCCCGCGACTTCTTGCAAAAAGTCGATGGGTAAGTCTGTCAAATCAGCTTCACCCCCAATGATGAAGCCGCCACGAGCTACTACTTCTTTCAGTAGTTTTTGAAAATGCAACAGAATGTGACCAAGATTCTTACTGTCGATTGTTCCACCCTGCAAAAGGTGTCTGAATCCAGCATCAACTTCATCCAAAAATAGTAAAGGATGATCACCCAGTTCCGAGAGATCAAGTTTAAGGATGCTGTCGTAGCATAGAGCCTTGGTGCTAGCAGCATTAAGTGCTCTTGTATCCGTAAAACCTTTGTGCTGAAAGGCAGAAATATGATGAATTCCAAGCCTTTCACCTAGTTGAAGCAAGAGCAAATTCCGAGCACCAAGTGCCAATATTTTGCTGTATGGGTATTGCTTGCGATGCTGTTGAGTCAGCCTCCTGAATGTCTCGCTTTTCCCACAGCCGCAAGGCCCCGATAGTAGTAAAGCTGAGCCTTCTTCTGGTAATTCAAGCTCTCCTATGTAACGCTGATTTAGTTCAAGAGTTGGCTTGCGAGTCAGTGAGTTGAGCGATCGCTGGATGCGGTCAATCTTTTCACGATAGGCAGCCGCCTTGCGTTGTTTCTCTGCCTCATGGTCATGCTCCCGTCGCCCCTCCTGTGGCTGGGCTAAAGCATCGCGTTTTGCTTGGCTTGGCCTGTGGGCCATGGGAAAGTTGAACCCGTATTGCCGAGCGATAAAAAAGAGGGTACCAATGCCAATGCCAGATCGCCGGAAGCTCTTGATTTTCTGAGGAATATTCCAGGTTGTGCCTCGAATACTAGGCGACCATTGCTCAGCGATCGCCTCTGCTTCAGATGGGCCGTAATGATCAACGAGTGCCATTAAGACTTGACGGCACTCATCATAATTATTCGATCCTGGCTGACGTGGAGGGATGTAGTTGAGCGCCTGCTGAATCAGCGCTTCAATGTCCCATTCTTCATCCTGTGCCAACTGCTTGAATTGCTCTCGCTTCGCTGCGATTTGCAGTAATTGAGCTTGTCGCTTGGCCTTTTCTTCGTTTGCCAGCGCGATCGCCCGTGCTTGCCAATCCTCAGGCAAAGCAGCAGTTGAGTTGAATAGGGGGACTTCTGCTTTTGTGTTGCCGTAGAAGACTCGTGAGGCGTCCTTGCAGGCAGGATCATGAGGCAATTGCTCCATGAGTAGCCGCACCATTGCCTCGTAGGTTTCAACGTCAGAGATGACCTCTGGCAGCAGAAACACCATTCTGAACTTGTGCCACTCAGGGGTGTGCGAAGCGCTGGTATAGATGAGCGCACAATGTTGCTCAATAAAGGGATGCGCGATCGCTTCCTCTAACGTCAGTTGGTGCTTAAATACCTTGATCGTTTGCCCGTGCTCATCCTTAACGGGCTTTCCATCCTCATTCCTCTCAATGTCACTGTTATCGACATCTAGCAAAATCCACTGGGAGCCTATGACAGCGGCCTTGGAGCGTCTTTGTCCTCCTAATAGGCCAGCGCATAAGGCATGACCTTGCTTAACGTGCTCAACTACATCCGCAAATGTGCCTGTGAGATCCTGATAGCCAGTTGCTAGCAGCTCGAAATTCCAGTCTTTATTTACCCCATGCGGGTTTACAGCAAATTGGATAGAGGTATTCATGCTTCACCTCCAACCGTAGCGATCGCTTGCTGCCAGCCCTTGCCAAACTCACGCCTCATCCAGAGGTTAACCCATCCCACATCCTTGTCTTTGCGCTGGGCTACCCCTTGCACAAACCGAAGGTAGGCACGAATGCTATCAGTGGTTGGGCTGTCCCCAAATACAGCACCTAAGCCCCAATCATCAGGTGCCCAATGCCCAAACTGGTCTTTGAACTTTCTAGCAGCGTAACCCGGTGAGATTTGGCGTTCGTAAGCTTCCTTAGCGAGAGCCCGATAGACATTGAAGCGCTCCTTATCCTCATTGCTCAGCAGCCGCTCCAGCGCCTGTATAGGAGTTAGTTTCTCCTTGACAGGGAACTGATAGCCGCAGTGCCTGCACCTCATTTCAAAAGTAGAAAGGATGGCTCCGCATCCTTCATGTCCTAGGTGGTCGTGTTCATCCTTGGGACAAACCTTTGTAGGAGCGACCCCACTAACGTCTCGCCCTTCTTCAAGGCTGACCTGCTTCAGATCCTCGACAAAACCGAATTGCCGGACGTTACCTGCCTGGTCTAAGACGATGCAATCAGTTTTTCCTGTCTCTGGGCTAATCCTTAACCCTCGGCCAATCTGTTGGAAGTAGAGAGCCTTGCTCTTAGTGGGACGGCAAAGCAGAACTGCTGATACAGAGGGAACATCAAATCCCTCTTGAAGAGCAGCACAGCTCGTCACAACCAAGATTTCACCAGCTGCCAGCATTTCGTAAATGCGATTACGAACTGGGATAGGCGTTGTCCCATCAACGTGGGCTGCTGAGATGCCAGCGGCTTGGAATGCCTCGCAGAGGTGCAAAGAATGGGAAATGCTGACGGTAAAGGCAAGCGTCTGTCGTCCCTCTGCTAAACGAAACCATTCGTCAACAGCTCGTTTAATTAACTCTGGGCGATCGCAAGCAACTGATAAATCACTCTCGGCAAAATCACCTGCTAACGTTCTGACTCCCTTCAGGTCAGCTTGGGGCAAAGCATAGTAAGACGGTTTGACTAGATAACCGCTATCCATCAGCTGATGGGGCATTGGTGCTGCTACCAAGGCATTGAAGCGATCGCCCATCCCCTCTTTTTTGCTCAGCCGCCAAGGCGTGGCAGTGAAGCCTAGGTAAGTCGAATTTGGGTAAATGCAATCCATCATCCGCTCGACGACAGCAGCCCACGCGGTGACATGCGCTTCGTCCAGGATGACAATGTCCGCCTTAAATTCTTTCCACCAATGGCGACGGGGTAGTGTCTGAATGCTGGCGATTTGAACTAGCGCGTCTCGGTTCTCTGCCCATCCAGCTTTAATAAAGCCACAATCAATGCCAAAGCGCCGTAATTTCTCATGGGTTTGCTTGATGAGAACGTCGCGGTGGACAACGATTAGAACTCGTTGCCCTTTAGCAACGGCATCAGCAATCAGTGAACAAAAAATTATGGTTTTGCCAGCGCCTGTAGGGGCAACTACTAGAATCCGGTCGATCAAGCTGTCGTTGGTTCGATAAACCTCTTCCTTAACCCGTGCTTGGTAAGGACGCAGCGTCATTGACTGGGCCAGCGCTGGAAGTATGGCGATCGCCTTCTGAGGTGCCAGAGCGATCATGCTGCATCTCCTGCTGTTAGAAGATGCGATCGCAAGCTCTGAAAGAATTTAGTAAGTTCAGCTTGAGATTGAGTCCGGTTTTGAGACTTTTGAGACTCAATGTGTTGCAATGAGACTGAAGCCTGTGCCACAATTGGCTCAGGAAGATAGATTTTCATTAGAGCAGTCCTTTACGTCGTGGTTAGGGGCTGCTCTCTGCTTTTTCGCTTGCTCTGACTCATACCCTTTAGAACGGGTTGAGTGCTAACGTTGAGATTAAGAAATAAAAGTACTGGTTGGTTGTCCCAGTTTTCGCGAATCGGTACCACCCGATTCAGCTTTGATAGAGCGGCGAAAATGCAGAGAGCCAGCCTTTTTTTTATGGAATAGCGGGCGTTGCTAACTCTCTAAGATACTGGCGTAGGGCAAGCCGAATTAATGCTGTTTTTGTAGTCCCCTCCGCTTGGGCCTGATTAACTAAAGTTCGGTACTCAAGTTCATTCAGCTTGGTGGTTACAGGTGTATTGAGGGGTATGGCTTCGGTTCTAAACGGGGACATTCTTTTTCTCCATAAATCCACTATTAGTGCACCATCCTATTTGTACTGTTCCCGGTTTTGGTTCTCGACGACTTTGCCTCTACGACTATCTAACCATTACTGCACTCCTTCGGCGTTTTTTTTATTAAAGTCTGTAACCCTTGCAGGGCAAGGCTTCCACAGGTATGTATTTTTTCTAGGGTTTATTTTGCAAGTACAGGCATAGGAGTGAGGGCTTTTCCCTGTCCGTCCCTGACGAAAAGCTTTCCTTTTTCGCAAACTATATTCCTCCACTCTTTCTTGCCCAACTCGCCTACCCAAGCTGTATAAGCGTGGATGAAACCCTTTTGCTTGTTTTTCCCTCGCTCTCCTCTCCAGTACTTTCTGTCAAAGCCTGGGGAAGCTGTAGCGAGTGCGATTGAAGCTTCAAGTAGCCGCCACAAATGAGGGGTTTTGTCTGGATCGCTGAAATTTACATAATCTCGAAGTTGTTTAACAACATCTCTCCTTTCCGCTAAGTCAGATGTTTTACCTCTGTGTCCATCCGGCTGGAAGATTTCGGCAAAATCCCTATTCTTCATTTCATTAGCAACTGCCTGAAACCAGATGTAGCCAGAGGCGTAAGATGCGCTGTGCTTTGTCGCTCCGTAGGATTGAATGCAAAGCTCTAGAATGCTAAGCAATAAATCACCGAAAGGTTCAAAGTCACGAATGATTGCGTTTCTTCGATCAAGTTTGTAGTTGGGAAGCCATTTCTTTTTAACTAGCCAATGCAGGGCTAGTGACCAATGGCCTAGTAGAATTTCAGCTCTAGTCTGACTGTTTGGATCGTTGTCTAGGACCAGAAAGGGTTGCTCTAGAGCATTAAGCGTTCGACGGGCTTCTCCTCCAATAAGGTTTAACGGCAGTGCTGGAATAGTAAGGGTTTGTATCTCAGTCACTAATTTCTGCTTCCTTACGTTCTTGGCATCAACAGTTGGGAAATTCGTGCTTTATGATGGCTCGTCTCTACTTTTATTTCAAGGTCACTAACTTTAAAGTTGATAGAAGTAATCGTCCTACTTATCGGTCAATCCCTCATCGTTGGAAGTATTACCCTGCTTGACTTGGCGTTGTTGCTGCTCTTTTTTGAATTACAAGTGCTTTTTTTGAAGCGCCTGTACTATTGGGTCTTTAGCCATCAGCTTTCCTCCTCACCTCTTCTGTTTTGATGTTGCTATGGTTTTGCAGCGCTCCAGATGCACCAGTAGTGGCGATCGCCTCATCCAACAATTTTCCTTGCCATCAAATTCCAGCTTCAATCAACGCTTGCTGAAGCATTTCTGAGATTGCTAGCTGCTCAGCCCACTCTGCGAGGTAGGCATAGTTCAGAGTGTCAACCTGAACTTTGAGAACCCCCAGGACATCACGCCACTGTTTCTCGGATTGGTTGCCACGCCCCCACAGCAGCTTTGCCAGGATTAAATCTTCAGGGGCAATCACCCACACTTGGAGCAGCTCAGCTTCATCGATCGCCTCTAAGCGGCGGCGGGCCATCTTTGAGCGATCGAAATTCGTATTGGCATTGAGAACAAGGTCAGCATTTAACAACTGCTCCATGTGAGTGACACTCAGTGTCTGCCCCCGTCCCTCTGCAATCTCCTCTACGGCTCCAGGTGGGCAATAGAAACCTGCTTGTCCCAAAGCTTCGGCAAGCTGAAAAATATCTTCCCGTCGCGCTTCAACGACCAAATCCATATCGCGAGTGGTGCGGGGGTCGCCATACATACTGGCTGCAACTCCACCCGTGATGTAGTAGGGAATTCTTAGTTGCTCAAAAATGGGGTGAAGTAGTCGGGCTATCTCACTAGGGTCTTGCGTCCACATGGCGGGGTCATTCGTTGGAGTCAGGCAGGGCAACCACTTTTCGCCCAAAACAGATTGAGCAAATCGCTCTCGAAACTTTGTTTGATTAGCTTTCTGCATCCCTCGCAAAGAGGCCGCTTTTGCCCATCGGGTGAGTCCTATGGCAATTGCCAATCGTTGAGTGTTGCTGCGTTGCCGCAAAAGCTGAAACTGAACGACATCAGCCTCAATGTTGGTGTCTGAAGCTTGGGGCCTATACCCAGGTTTGATGCTTAGTTTTTGGGGGATGGCTTGAATCATGGCGATCGCTAACCTGCCTTTAAGTTGTCTTGGGGAATAGCCAATAGCTTCTCAAACTCGGTGACATGGATTTGCCACGTAGCACGTTCGCATGGCTCATCCTTGAGTCTAGGAACTTGGCGGTAATGCACTCCATACTGGCACTCACAATCTCGACCAAGCTCTCTGAATCGCTCAGCTCTGCGGACATGCTGCATCACGCCGCGCCTATCAATACAGAGAAGGTCAGCGGCATTCTGTGGTGATACCCAAGGACCGCTAATACCGTGAACCTGAAAGATTCGCTCCATCCATTCTTGCTGGGCGGCTAGTTTTTTCTGTTCAGCCTCCAACTTAGTAATCTGCTCTTGCAGGTAGGCAAGTGTTAGTTGTGCCATGTGCGATCGCCTCACATTACTCGTTAGTTTTCGGTACCAGCATCGCCACGTCGTTGGTCTTGTAGGTATTCAAGGATGCGGTGATTCTCGGTTTGTAATCCTCGGACCTCTGACTGCATCTGCTGCATCACTGCGCGATCTGCTGCTGCCTGCTCTACAACGCCTGTGAACCATCCAGCTGTTTCGCTAGCCAGCCCAGCGATTTGATGCTCTAGGTGATTAAATCTTTCGCTGAACGTGGAGCGCATCTCATCCACACTTCTTGTTAGCGCGTTCACGCTTCCGGCAAGCTGATTGATTTGATTCGAGTTTGCCTCGGTTACAGCTAGTAATGCGGCTAGCCGTCGATCCACATCATCAAAACGCTGATCTGTTGTCATAGTGTTTGCCCTGAGTTGTGATCGCGCCAATTTTTAAGTTTTTAAGATGGCGGCGGATTAGGTAAGAGCTAACTCTTTTCTGATTTGCTCTTTTTTTGCTGTGTTTCCTCAAAAGCTTTTGAAAGTTCCTCAACAGTGCATTGGTAAAGACGAGTCAATCGGAGCGTCTCACTAGGGTTGAGGCTTGGTATATAAGTGCCAGCTTCCCAGAATCGAATTGTAGAAACAGACTTACTAAGCTCTACCGCAACCCGCTCAGCTGTTAATCCAGCTTTTTCCCGCAGTTCCTTAAGGTCCATAAAAACGATCTTTAGCACGTCACCTCCTTAAGATTACTTGTCTTGTTGACCAGTCTAATCTAGCTTGCTAGTCTAGTCAACATTTGACAAGTCTAGTTAACTAGACTAGATTACTAATAGAGAGGGCGCTCCGGTCTCCACAACTAAAGCGCCCTCTCTAAAAAAGCAACCCATACAGGCCACAAGATTATGCTAACTCAAACTCCTCTCCCATCAAACACTTCAGCGATCGCCCCTGTTGCTCCTTCCACCACCCCCACTCAATCTGGCGAAGATGAGCGTGGCAGTGGTCGCCTGTACTGCACACATCCCAACGCGATCAAGTATCCACAGCACACCTACCGTGCGATCGCCCAGATTACTCACAAGTCAGGCAAGCAAGCCACTGCCGATGTGGTGGTGATCAATCCTTGCAGAGCCGCGATCGACAAATGTCTGGATGCTGTGCTCGGCTCTGGTTGGCATACCGTTTCCTTTCAATGGGCTGACACTTCCTTCTAGCCATGAGAAGGGGCGATCGCAAGGTCGCCCACTATGACAGCTATTCCCCGCGATCGCGGTTTCGCTATTCCAGCTTGTCATCCATACCGGAAGCAGCGAAGCGGGCACCCCACACCCCACTGGAATCATTTATGGCATTGTCCATAGCCCAAAGATTACCCCCTGGCTTTTGGCACTTCATCCACCTCGACAACGGCATTGACGATGAAGCCCACGAAGCCAGCCTCACCGAATCAGAAGAGATTTAATCATGGAAATCATTCAATTCCCCTATCGTGGCTGGATTCTCAAGGTCACGCCTGATTCAGATGGATATACGGCCCATCTCAGTCACCCGCGACAGCAAGCTGATAACGAATTCTTCGTGGTAGCTACTGGCTTTGACTCGGCTTGTGATGCTGCTAAAGCTGCAATGCTTTTAGCCGATGTAAGTACAGCAGAGTTGGCTATTCGTGAAGTGCTGAACGACATGATGAACAGCGATCGCCTCTCACAGAAAGAATTCAACCACCTAGCCGTATCCATTCGTGGTGTATGGCGTAAAGAGAAGCCCATTAGAGCATCAGTGGAGTCCTAGCCATGCAAGCAATCGAACTTTCTTATCGTGGCTACGGCATCAAAGTCACGCCAGATTCAAACGGATGGACAAACTATCTTAGATTCCCTCATTGGAAGCCTGAAGAATTCATCAAGCTCGATCAATACGACTTCGCTTCTGATGCGGTACACGCTTCTATGTGCTGGATTGAGTGGCAGTCAACAAACTCAATAATTCGTGAAGTCCTGCAAGAGGAAGTGGATAGCGATCGCTTATCCCTCACAGAATTCACCCACCTATCTAGATCCGCAGTTCAAGAAGGCTGGAAGAAGAGAGTTCCCGCCAGAGTCTCGGTGGAGTCCTAGTTATGGATATTTTCACCGACGAAGACAAGCGTTTCTATGCTTGGCTATCCCGTGTTGGAGAGCCGCAATCTGCAAGAGCTTTTATCAAGGACGGAACGATTGAGATTCACGTTAGCGACAAGTATCAAGCTGGGGCGCTATGGCGATCGCTGCCCATTCTTAAGCTCGGCCAAGGCTCACTGAAGCACGTGGATCTCTGGGTAGGCAAAAGACTGTATCTCTACACCCGGCACCGCAGAACACTAGATGACCTCGTTACAGGAACACCAGGGAGGAAGCAGCCATGATACTCAAGAATCTTGTAAGACAGAAGCTTGCGTTAGAAAAATTTGACTGTTCCATTCGGGCTGGAGACTCATGGGATAGGGTTACACTCTTTTGCAAATCTCTAGAGGACTGCGATCGCCTAGTCGAATACCCACTCCTAGGCGACATGCTCAAGGGTGCCCACGAACTCGGTCTTGAAGCTATCGACATCAATTTCAGCAGAGAGTTGATCTACACATTCCACGTGGAAATACTGCTGGCCTACGACAAAACTACATCCTTGTTTGATTACTTGTTTTTCAAGATGGTGGGTTCAGTCAAGGAGCCGCAGAAAATCACAATTGAAGTCAAGGAAAGCAGCGTGATTGTGCGTTTATTGCCCGATGAAGCTGAGGTAGCGGATCGGATTTGGCGAGATTATTACGGCGCTCTTTGGCTTGCTGGCTACCACTTGGAAGCATGGGAAGGCGATCGCCAATATGCCAGCTCAAGATGTTGCTTCAAGAGCAGAAGAACCCAACCCGCGGAGGAAGCGTAAGACATGGATGAAAGGTTCTTCAAATGGCTTGCTCTCGTAAAGACAGCTTCTGATGTAATTCCACAGTCCGATCGCTTTACCGTTCTTACCGATTGCGTTGACGAAGCTGATGAACTCTGGCGATCGCGACATCTACTCGACAGACCTCTAGAGATCATCGTCGGTCGTCGTTACACCCCCAGTGTTGAACTCCAGAAAAATTGGTAAAGGTGCAACATGCGAACCAAAACTAAAGCTATTTGCATGCAGCTGCCGCACAACATCCGTAAACCTAAATTTCGTTTTTGGCAGCGGGTGAGAATTGATGACGAATGGGAGGACTATGGCGTGATCGTCGGCATAGATTATGCAACAGAAACTGGTTTTGCTAAGGCCGAGCGCGGCTGGTGGTATTCTATCGAGTTAGACGAGAGTATTCCTCGTAAACGATTCGAGCCTGTTAGGAGTGCTGCGGAAGCAGACCTGAAAGCTTTATAGTTCCATCACTGCATTTACACCCTTGCGGCCCACTTCTCTGAGGTGGGCTTTTTGCTGGCTATAGGTTGCGATCGCCTGGCTTCCTTCCTGGTTTCTTACGCTTTTGTTCAGTGCGTGACACATCAATAGCCTCAGAGAATTCCTCCAGAGTGCATTGATAAGCCGCTAACACCTGCATCATTTCTCTTGGTTCCAGCTTGGGAATAGATCGTCCTGCCTCCCAATTGCGGATAGTGCCGCTCGATTTGCCGCAGCTTTCGGCTATCCGCTCAGCTGTCAGTCCCGCCCTCTGCCTGAGTTCTTCGATATTCATCAAATCTTTAATCATTAATTGATTGACAATTCAAAAATATCATAGTAGTTTAGATACATGCAAACAAACCGCATCGCTTCAAGCGGTTTTCACCACACGCAGAGGTTTTTTACAATGCAACTCTCCACAATCGCTCAAATCAAGTCCGCAGTATTCGCTCAAATCACAGCTTCCACCGCTTCCCAAGTTAAAGACTGGGCCGAGCGCCACGGCTTGAATGTTGACCTCCGCACCAAGGCTGGTTGGCAGCAAGTGCTAGAGGCGATCGCAGTTCAGTTAAAGCCTGCCGCCGAGCAAGCGATCGCCACTGCCAAGGAAGCAGCCGTAGCGGTACGTGATGCCGACTACGGGCAGCTCAAGCAAGACGTTTACGACAAGGCACTACAATTCAAGGTCGCCGCTGTAGATGGCACACTTGATGCCTATGCCACTCTCAAACAGCATTGGGGGCCAGCGCTTCGCCTCACTTGGGATATAGCTAGATTGGTTACCCTTTGGACTGCGATCGCCGCCATCTACTGCCTACGCGCTGGACAACAGTTTCGAGCTTTTGTGGATGAACTGGAATATACGGGCATGGGTCCGCATCAGATTGCATGGTGCTTTGCTAATCCGCTGGCAAAGAGAGCGCGTAAGCTGGGCTACGTGACGCGCGATCGCGTTCAAGTTTGGGCGCTAAACAGATTTGCCGAAGTCAAGCGCCTCGCTCGGCTACGGAGAGTCCGCGAGGCTGTGGCCTATGGAGCGGTTAGTTTCGCAGGTGTTGCTACAGCTGGCTTAATCGGCTAAAAGTTCCGGGGGTGCTCTTCCACCCCTTCTTGCCCGATCGCTCTACCCCTTTTCAGTCAGGAGTGGGGCGATCGCTATGGTAGGCAACGGGTTGGATAAACTTCCACTCCATGCAGTGGATCGGTTGGAAGTGCGGCAACATCTCATTTTCAGAGATGGATGAACTGCGTCAAAAGTGCGTCAAGGCTGCGTCAGAAGTGCGGCAAAAATCAATAACAGAAGTCAATGAAAGCGGATTCATACTCCATTGGCGCTAAAGGTGCGTCAAGAGTGCGTCAGAACTGCGTCAAAGCTACAGTTTGGAAGATTCGCCGCAACTACTACGGCCCGGATTGGATCAGTTTGGAAGACTTGCGGCAAGTGTCCGACGGTCACGCGACACGCGACGCGACGGTCACGCGACGGCAGGCGTTAGGTATGGCACAGAAACTAAACCATCGCTGGGCGTTTTGGGGAAGCGATCGCCAAACAGGTTACGGCAGCGGCACAATATCGCAGATTGTGTTAGAGGGTGATAGAAGGTGCCAAATGGTGTCCTACGTGATTGGATTGTTGCTGTTATTTCCCTCTCAGCCTGACAAACTGTGCCAATGGGTGCTGGCTTGTGACAACGTGTGCTCGTGTGAATAAGCGATCGCGGGCACAGAGATTGCCCTTGGTAGGCAGCTCTAAACAACTAAGGAGAACAGTCTCAGGAAAGGTAGCACACTGCTATCTTTTGGCTATTGCGGGCGCAAAAGTTTTTTAAAACTCGATTCTTGAACCCTCATCGGGGCACCTTGAAGTGGAGCCCCTAGCAAGTAGCCATGACCTATCTTCTACTCTTTTTATCGTTGGGACTGACAACGGCTTTGGTTGTCGTCCTTAGACAGAAGCAGCAACGTCAGAATGAACTCGCGATTGCTCAGCAACGTCTCAAAGAGTTTGACCGAAAGTACGGTGGGCTGATTTCGAAAGATGAAGCAGAAAAGCAGCTAGAAGCTCAAATCAAAGCTCTCACCGAGAAGGCGATCGTTCTCACTCAACAATCTGAAAGCAAGGAACGCGAGATTGCAGATAAAACTTCAGCTTTGCAAGCAAGATTTGAGGAGCAAGCCAGCCGCTTAACCCAACAAGCTAAAGCTAAAAAGCAGGAAATTGATAGTCAAATTTCTATCCTTCAGAGCCAACTCAAGGAACTGGAGGAACAAGACTTTATTGAATCATTTGGTTTTTATGAGTCAAAGTACGACTTTCAAGAGGCAGAGGAATACAAGCAGCGTTTAGACCAGATTCGTTCCGATCAGAAGCAGATGGTTAAAGACAAAACAGCTGCTGTTTGCAACACCCAATGGGAAGTTAGTGGCAGCATTAAGGAAGGCAAGAAAATGACTGACAACTTCCTCAAGCTGGCACTCCGGGCCTTTAATGGTGAATGTGATGCGGCGGTGGCAAAAGTCAAGTACAGCAACGTACAACCTATGGAGAACCGAATTCGAAAAGCCTATGAGTCTCTAAACAAGTTGTCAGTGACCACCCATTGTGAGATTACCCCACGTTATTTAGATTTGAAGCTGCAAGAGCTTTGGCT
This sequence comes from Trichocoleus desertorum AS-A10, assembly GCF_039962155.1. Taxonomy (NCBI): domain Bacteria; kingdom Bacillati; phylum Cyanobacteriota; class Cyanophyceae; order Leptolyngbyales; family Trichocoleusaceae; genus Trichocoleus; species Trichocoleus desertorum. The sequence continues at coordinate 13,338 of NZ_JAMPKN010000030.1, forward strand.
AGCTCACGAATATCAGGAGAAGCGATATCAAGAGCAAGAGGAGCAGCGGGCAATTCGTGAGCAGATGCGTGAAGAAGAGCGTGCTTCAAGGGAATTAGAAAAGTCGAAGCAAGAAGCTGAGCAGGAAGAACGCCGCTATCAAGAGGCACTAGAGAAAGCTCAGCGAGATGTAGAGACGACCACAGGTAAAGCTCAAGAGAAACTCCAACGGCAGATAGAGGAGCTACAACAACGACTTGCTGAGGCTGAGGCGCGACAGCGAGCTGTCTCTCAGGCCCAAATGACAAAAATGGGATTCGTCTATGTCATCTCAAATATTGGCTCTTTTGGCGAGGGTGTTTACAAGATTGGAATGACCCGCCGCCTTGAGCCAATGGATCGAGTGAAGGAGCTGGGTGACGCTTCGGTACCCTTCCCATTTGATGTTCATGCAATGATTTCCTGTGAGAATGCACCAGCGATCGAATCCCTTTTGCATCAACGGTTTAATCACAGACGGGTTAACAAGATAAATGAGCGGAAGGAGTTTTTCCGCGTTTCAATTGAGGAAATTGTTGCTGCTGTGCAAGATATTGACGAGGAACTTCAAACCTGTCGATCTGAAGTTAGGTTTACAAAAGCTGCTGAAGCAGCTGAGTTTCGCAAGACATGCGCCAAGGAGAGGGATGACTAGAAGGGGTAAAGGGCGATCGCTCACTCCGTTGCTAGCAATGCCTCTACTTTACTAATGCGTTGCATTGCTCTTTTCCATTTTTTCTCCTGCTTAACTAGGACTGTGGGCATCCTGGCCTATGGGCTTCTCGATTTTTCGAGCTACGGCGATCTAGACTACTAAACCCCGAGCGTCAAACGACACGGAACGCCATCAAACTGAATTAAGTAGGCATGCCTTACTAACTCTTGCTTTGTCCTGTTGTATGACCCGTCAGCCTCTTGTGCCCACTTCCATGACCAATACTCTAGTTCTCTGATGCCTTTGTCATGCTTGAGCGATCGCATGATTCGCCCTAACTCCTCCACATCCCAGAGCGGGGTTAGATCTGAACCGATCATCTGGTGATAGGGCTTACCGTGACTTGGCGTGACTGCAAAGTTAGCCGCCACAATCTTGTTGTCTCCAGTGGTGGTGATGCAGGCAGAGACTTCAGAACTGGCGATCGCCACCATTAACTCAGCGTCAGTTGCTCTGCTTAAGTCCCTGGAACTGGGCACCTCTAAACCGAACGCTAGCTTGCGATCGGTTCCTGGTATCCGCTCAATGGGTTGAGCCTGGTCGTCTGAGCAAATCAGTAGGTCTACGCCTAGCCGAGTCGCTATATCTTTCAAACTCTGCTTGGCACCTTGCAACAGTTCTTCGGCTGCTGTGTGTTTAGGAGCTACCAACTTTAACCCGTCAATAACAGGATGCACTTGCCATGTACAGGGGAGAAGGTGATGCAGCTCAGTGGCATGTTGCATTAGTCGTCTCCTCATCTAGCAGGGGCAGAGATTCTAAATACTCTTCACTTACGCCTAAAGCATTTGCAATTCTAACCAACTCTAGTTCAGTCGGCTGTTTCTTGCCGTCGCGGATGGCTGCCAACTTTTCAGGATTCAACTTAGTCTGGGTCAGTTTATCCCAATTGGTGCAGATGGCATGAGCCAAGCTTCTGAACTGAGGGCGATCGCGTTCCAGCGCCTGAGCCATGCGCTTGTACTTTTCAACCCCCGCATCAAACCCTAGCCGGAAGAAGTCCAAAGCAATCGCGCTAAGAGGTAGCTTCCACTGCTCCGCGATTGGGGTGATGGTAGCGAGCTCGTCAGCGTTTACTGTGATGCGGATTTGGTTGCGTCGGTTGGTCATACGTGTCTTGGGCGAGACACCTTAAGCCTAGCCTAAGTTACTAGAACATCTCAAACCTTTGCGGTCTAAGGTTTTAGGTGTTCCGAGCAAGCCTCCCGTTTTTAGGTGTTCCGCTAAGCAAAAAGCATTGAGTTTAAAAGCCTCTGGTTTCAGCGCTGACTGACACGACCTGCCGACCTGAATCAATTTGTCAGGGGTGACGTGACAGCAGAGCTAAGCAGGGCACTCATTTAAGCCTCTAGGTGTTCCGATGGCGCGGAACACTTGACACGGAACACCTAAGTTTTTCTGATAACCCCCAGCACCCCCACAGAAAGACTTCTGGCTTCTAGTGGGTGACACAACCTGACAAACCACCCTGAAAGCCTTCCGCAACTCCCTAGATTTGTGTGCTATTAGTTAGAGACACAAGAGACACATGAGACACCAAAGGAAAAATGCTACTGCTACCAGGTCACGAGGTAATGGAGAAATGCAGCCTAGTCTACGGTCGCACCATGACCGATCGGACTTGGCGCAAGTGGAAGCGAGCTTGTGAGATTCCCCCGGCTCATCCCCATGTGGGTGAGTGGCTGACTGAGTTCCAGGTTAAGTGCTTGCTGGTACTCGCTTACCTAAAGAAGCAGAATCCTTGGAATCAGTACAGCTATGAGCAAGTGCTAGTGGAGATGGCGAAGCTGCGACGCAAGAAGGAACAAGCCAAGTTTCTAGATGCGATCGCTGAGACTCCGGTGAACACGTTAGTTCAGCCCTGCTATGGGCGCGACCTACACAAGACACTGGAGCGGCTGACAGGCTGTGACATCAACCCCCGGCGCTTGTACCGAATTGCTGAACGACATGGGCAGAAGTTCAGCAAGGCCAAGCAGTACAGCACCAAGCAGATCAACTGGTGGATTGAAAAATTAGGAGCATGACATGACCATTGCTGAAATTCAAAAAGCTTTTGCTGATAACGGTTTCAACTTCACTGAAGCGGAAGTAGAGGAGAAGCTGACTTCTGCCAAGATGACTGCTGACGAAGTTGATAGCGAGATGATGGCGGTTTGGCTGGAAGCAATGCAGCAACAACAGAGCAAGCCTGCCAAAGCGGGTAAGACTGGAGGACTCGCCAAGGGTAAGCCCGCCCAACCTCCAGCACAAGCACCAACTCAGCCACCCCAAGCGATTGACCTAGAGACACAGCAGGCGATCGCCAATAGCGTCAACGGTTTGCAATCTCAGGTAGTCAACTACGTTGGGCAGCAAGAGACTCAGCTTGCCGAGATTCGCAACATGCTAGGCGACTACAACCGGGGCTTGGGCTTGCGTCTTTGGGGCGGGGTCGCTGCTGACCTTCAAGCTCAGGGAAGTTACAACATCGACATCGATCGGATGATGCAAACTTCCTGGGGCAATGTGAAAGCTGACCTTCAGAGCAAAATTGCTGAGGTGAATGCAGCGGCAGGGGTGAGGGATGCAGCAGCTTGAGGCTCCCCCGCAAGTGCCAGAGCTTTCACTAGACATGGTGAAAGACTTCCTTGCTCAACTGGTCCAAGCCCAGGCAATCAAAGAGCAAGAAGCCGCCCAACTGATAGCCGAGTTTATGGGCGGTTCACCAGAACGAATCCTGTCTCTAGTTAATCAGTACCTTGAGGCGCAAGGGGTTCCCGCTAATCCGCGCTTGGTCAGCCTCAACTTCTGGGGCAGTCCGATCGCAGTCAACCTGCATCTGATAGACAAAGTTCTTTCACCTGTCACTATCGACGGGTTTATTGCCCGGATGAGTGCAGCGCTGATAGCCAGCATCCTTTTAATGTTTGGGGTTAACGCACTCTTCCCCCCAGTCCAACCAACCATAGCAACCGAGGTGAACCAATGAGCGGAATCATGTCTTTGTTCTTCGGTGGTGGCAAGAACACCGTTGACGCTAAGAGAACGGGTGGCAGTGCGATCGAGAAGCATCGCAAAGCAGACCGAGATAAGTACTGGGGGCCGAACAAACTACCAGAGTCAATGATCTGGTCAACGGTTAAGCACCCAGAGAGGCCAGAGAACGTAACCCCTGAGCAGTTGGGGCAGACTCTAGCCCTGGCGCAGCAGCGGAAAGAGAATGCTGAACGGTTCAAGAAAACGATGGAATGCTACAAGCAAATCTCGGACGCTGATCGCATTGAGCATGAGTCTCTGAGGGACTTCCAGAACCATGAGATGAAGAATGTTCAGGTCAAGGTCAAGGCCAATGAGAAGCAGGCAGCACTAGCCCAAGGTATGAGCGTTGACTTGTTCCAGCGTGACCGAGCTTTTGAAGCAATCGAAGCACAGCACACCGCAATGGTGAATGAGCTGAATGTTTGGACCCAATCCATTGACCTGAACTGAAAGCACCATGAAGACAGCCAATCTCCAAGTACTACTGTCCAACAATCTGCTAGAAGCGATCGCCGCAACGATGCTAGTGAGTATCGCTCACGCATTCCCCAGCATGAGAGTCGCCGTTGGAGTTTGCTTCATCGCGATCATCGTAGTCATCCTTATTACCCTGTTGCTGGATGAATGGGTAGCAGGGGAGGAACACAAAACACTGTGGGCGTTGATTGCCGTTAACTTCATCGCTCTAACCTTCGGCATCGTGGTAGGTCTGCTATGACTACATCGCCGTTCGACCTCAAGGGAATCAACCAAGACCGAGCGGCCTTGAATGTTCGCAAGCGGGAGGCTGTCTGGTTTGTAGGGTTCGCCCTCTCCCTCTGGCTCATCCCGCTAACGAACTTCAACGGCGCTAAGTTTCCCATCTGGTTTAGCCTGGGTTGCCGAGGCATGGCCCTCGCTAATGCGGTGGTGCTCCGTCGGAGACTTCAGGAGAATGCAGAGCAAGAGAAACTGTTGAAGGCCCGAAAGCAGAAGCAGGTTGAACTACTTCAAATTCAATGGGGTTCTCATGCTTTTGCGGTCGCTCAACAGATTCGCGCAGCGGTCCTACCTCCACCACCAGTTCGTGAACAACTGAGCGCACAGCCAAAGCAGCAACAACTTCCTCCTGTACAGCCTCAAGCAGAGCAACAGGCGATCGCTACCACTCAAGCTGCAGTAGTTCAAGCACAGCCGACAGTAGTAGTAGAGGATGGCCTACCTTTCCCGACCGAAGATTTAGCCCACACTCTCGCGCTAACCACGACCGACCCTAGTAAAGCAGGTTCAGTCATCATCCCCGCTCCCGTTGGCACTGGTAAGTCTAACTTCCTGCGAGCTGCAATCCATAAAGCTCATGAACTGCATCAGGGCAAAGTGGATATGTATGTCTTCGCCGGGAAGGATGACGAGACATATTGCGGGCTAGAAAAAGACCCTAACCGCTACATGTACGCTGCGGATTATGAGCTAGCGCCCATTGCCCACAGTAGGCTTTATGCTCTGCGTCCACGACTGCGGAAAGCCCCAGGCTTCCCCACCATCAATATTCTGGAAGAGTTCAACAACATCTTGGATGCGGCTGAACTGTTTGACGACCTGAATAAGAAAAATAAGAAGGCTTTGCCGATCGCGAAGCTAACCAATGCTGCCATCTACGAACAGGCAACCAAGGGACGCTCTAAACTTTTCACGGACTGGATTACAACCCATAGCGCCAACAAAGAAGATATTGCTCTCAATGGTGCAATCAAGCGTAGCTGCTACTTCGCTGTATTGGGTAGAGGCAGTAAGCATGGGGCCATTAACGATGCTCTCCAGGGTAGAAATGCGATCGTTGACGATGAGTTGATCAGGCGGAAGTTGTATGAGCAATTCCTTGACTACCTCAACGGTCCCAAGTTTGACCCTAATCGGGTACTGGCACTAACTAACTTGCTAGGTCGTTGGCGCTTAGTTTTCTTGCCCCACTACCCCGACAACCAGCCAGAGATCAAGTGCCTGATTCCTCCATGTGAGTTTAGCGATCGCCCTGTAGACATCTCTAGTGATGAGGTAGAGGGAGAAGAAGAGAGCCCCTACGCTTACCGCTACACCGAAGGGTATGAGCGCAACAGAGCTTTGGCAATGACGATGACTCAAGGCCAGTGCTGCTACCCTGGATGCCCCAATGAAGCAACCGAAGCTCATCACATCTGCTACCAGGACGAAGAAGGCAACAGCATTTGTGATGACCCGATACCGGGCAGGCACTTGTACCCGCTTTGTGATGACCACCACCAGGACAAAAGTAATCCTGAGTGCGCTCACCACAAGAACAACTGGATTAAGGGTAGTTGCCCGCATCCCCTACAAATTGACAGCCGCAGCACAGACCAATACATCCTGCTACTCGAGCAGGGTTGGCTAGAGAAAACTTCGCAGAGGTTAGCAGCGTGACACTAGCAACGAGAGAGAACCAATCGGTTGAAATTGACCAGGCTGAGGGAGGCGCGATCGCTCCTGTGAATAACGGCATTGTGATTAACTGGCATGGCAGAGGAGGGAGTGCAGCATCTACCCCAACCCCTAGCCCTGTCTCTGCAATCCCCAACTTCCTGATACCTGCTGCTGTGGTTGCAGTGGCGGGGGCATTGATATTTCAGCTAATTGGTGAGGGTATCGGCAACTTCAAAAACCAACAGTTGCAGGCACAGAACCAATTGCTGACCCAACAGATTGCAGCACAGACCGCACAGATTGAAGGGGTGAAAAGCTTAGTGTGTGCGGCTAAAGGGGAGTGATGGAAATACTATTGCTCGCCTTACTAATCCTCGGCTTCATTCTCCTGACTGGTGGCACAGGGGAGAAGACGCGATCGCAACCTCCGCCACCTCCAGAACCAACTAAGCAAGATAAAGCAATCATTGAATGGCTATGGGGTCAGTTTGGAGGTGCGATCACCTCCATGAGCGATTCAGGTAAGTGTCTTCTTATTGAGCGAATCAAAAACGCTCCCGACAGATCAATAAAATGAAAAAGCTTGTTCTACTTTTAGGCCCACGATTATGGGCCTATTTTTTTGCTATTTAGATTTGGCGATCGCAACTTTCACTTCACGAATTAGCTCTCACACCCCACCCCATCTCCATCTCTATCAAATCCGTGCGGGTCAGGTGCTATCACTTGAAAGCGCCGCTCTGAAATATCACCGCAATTTAAGTCGGGCGGTCTAGGTGGAATGCACACGCCTGGGTAAGCAGGAGAGCAGTTAGAGGTCTGAGCAGCAGGTTGTGGATCGGTAGGCCAATTAATTGTGGGGGCAGGTTTAGAAGTACCCCGTTTGCCTGCTCTAAAATCCCACGGCATGACTGGATTTGCTTGGCTCCAGAAGGCTAGCTTTCGTTGCTTGGCCTTTGCCTCTGCTTGGAGATAGCGATCCTTGGTAGCAGCACAATCATTTAAGTACTGCCGATAAACTACAGCCCGACCTTCCTGCACCATTTGCAGATCCACCGACTGCCCATTTTTGAATACCTCGGCTACAGTGCGACGGTAGCGGTCTATTTCTACCACCCGTAACTGCACACTCTGGTTTTTCGGTAGAAACTGACTGAGACGGGTTGCTGCCTCTTTCCCGCCTGCCTGGGTAGCCTCCGGCGCATCTATACAGGCCAGTCTTACAGTAATGGGCTTTCCGTTTACTTGGACGCGCAGTGTATCTCCGTCACCTGTACTAATGACAGTACCTGGTTGGTTGGTTTGTGCTAGGAGTGGGGCGGGGGAGAAGATAGCGATCGCTGCTGCCAAGGCTAGAAATCTATTCATATTTTTCAGGGGTGCTATAGCTCGTCTGTTCTGCAAGCGATACCTCGCGCTTGAACGATCGTGCCGTTTGGTTCTTGGCCCACGCAAACTTCTGTCGAGAACATCTGCGGCCAAAGGTACTGTGCCCACATCGGAAAGGTAATGATGGGGATTAGAACACCAAGGGCGATCGCCACTCGCTTGACTCGAATCTTATTCACTGGCTAACTCCTAGAACCAAGCAAAGACTTTATCAGCGACCTTCCAGGCATATTCCTTAGAGTAAATGCGATCATCAGCGGCTCTGCTCGATTCATCTAGAGCAACGCATACCATCTGACTTCCTCTCGGTCCCCCTGGTCCCATGATTTCTTGGCAAGCGGCCCAGATAGGACGGTAGGTAGTGTAGTCGGGACGGCTCTTAGTAGTGAGGTCGTAGCAATTGATAAATGCTTGTACTTTTGGGGTATCCCCTGCCAGTACCACTCCCTTGTAGTAGTAGGAAGCCTTAGCGTTTCCCATCAAAACAGGGTTTTGCAGCCGCCACGGATCAACATCAGGAATCTTTGAGCAGTCAGGGGCTGCATACGTGGAACTAGGCGAAGTGTAAGTAGGGTTTGATGGACTGGACGAACCCGAAGAACTGGAGCCGGAGGAACTAGACGATCCACCCCCATGACAGTGAGATCCTCCAGACTTTCGATCATTGTGGCAACCGCTGGCATTAGTGCGGCCTGAGTGAGCATCTGCACTGAGAGGGGCAAATGATGCAGCCATCACCGCAAGCGTGGAAGCAATCAGAATGGAGGCTTTTTTCATGGGGGCTAGAGTATAAGGCCATCCCTAGGACTCCCAATGTTCAGTGCCTACTAACGCGCTCGCAATGAAGAGTTAGTGAAAGCGATCGCCCACTTCCCAGATGAACTGACTAGGGACGTGCCAAACTGCATGTGCCAACGTGCGATCGCTTCGATGATTCAAGCCCCCATAAAGAAACTACCCTACATGTTTACCTCATCTGGATGTAGTGGCATTCTGAAGGCGTAGAAGCTCAATACCTCCTACTTCAAAAAATGGCCAACCTCACACTCAAATTTGTAGCCAGTCTTGCTACTATTTCACTTCTCGCTGGTTGCTCTGCCCCACCAGCAACAAACTCGTCCATTTCTGTGAAAGCTCAAACTGTCTCGAATTCTTTGGCAGGGCGATGGCAAGTTGACCTTTCGGCAGGGCCAACCCTGATAGCAACTATTACTCCAGAAGGCACGCTGTACATAACAGAGTCATCCAGCAATGAAACTGTTGAGATGGGGCAGATCAAGAAAATTTCAGATGTTGGAACCCTTCCTCCAGGTACCAAAATCTCAGGATCATTTGAAAATCAAGCAAATCAAGCAAAGCAGTCTGAAGCTAAGACTTATGTTGGGGCAATAAACCGAGCACAGCAGGCATTTTACCTAGAGAGCGGTCGCTTTTCCGCTGACGTACCTTCTCTAGGCATTGGTATTGAGACAGAAGGTACAAATTATCAATACTCTACTAATCAATTAGGTGAAGGAGCGGTCCAAAACATCGGGCTAGCAAAAGTAGAAGGCTTAAAAAGCTATACAGGTATCGTGGCAGTGAGAAGAGTTGGCAATGAGAACCTAACAGTTGCCGTACTTTGTGAGAGTAATAAGCCTACGACAGCGTTGCCTCCAAAACCATCTCAAAGTGAAATTAATAATTCGAGTTGCCCTGCTGGCTATTCAGTTGTAGATAGGTAAAATATGAATCGCTCTCAAACAATTAAGAATTTAGAGAGTTTTAAGCGATCGCTCACACCGTTGCCAGCAATGCCTCTACTTTAGTAATGCGCTGCTGCAATTTCTGAATTTCCTTACCTAGAGCTTTGATGCGCTTACCCCGAGCGATCGCAGCTTTGTACTCTGCCACCCCAGAGGCTTTGAGATACTTGGACTTTTTGCCATCAAAGATAGGGTTGCGGCTTCTGACCTGCCAGTAATGATTTCCAGTTCTAGCAGTACCACCAGCCGCACTTTGGGCAACCCAACAATCAAGCAGCACCTCACCTTCACAGCTGATCCTCGTGCGCTCAGCTTGGAGAGTGGTCATCTTTGATTCATGTGCAATTTCTACAACTCTATCAATTTTGCACATGAATCAAAAGAGAAACTGCCTTCAATGTTGGAGCCTGAGTTGAGCGAGGAGGCACACGAGGATCAGGCCTTGATTCGCTATCTAATCAGGCTGGCTTAGGTCAGGCGATCGCAGTATTTTGATCACGCCTTATCACGCCTTTTCAGCTCATCCAGAGAATTCGTCCAGTTTAGTCCTAGTGGAAAATCGCGCTGCTATTCACTAGGATAAATTTTTGAGGGCGCAGCAGGGGTAAGGTAAGGGGCTCAGGGGCTAGAAACTCGGAGGGCTCGGGGGCGAGCCCCTTACCTCTTCAATCATTCTCCTGCATGTAAGCAAGTTGGCTGGTTGGAGAATACAACAGCAACACCGAGTCACTGGCAAATTGGCCGCTCGTGTAACATTCTCCTCCCACCTCAAGATCTGACGGTTTCCACGAAGGTGCTGGAGAATACTCACCCATGTTTGTCGCAACATCTATGTCTAGACAAGCTTCAAAATCCTGAGCGAGTAATCGCTTCTGCTCAATAAACTTCTCAATATTTGATAAATTCACATTAAAGCGACAAGAGTAGGAATAACCGTAATCTGCATCCCTTTGACCATTAGTTACACACTGAATGTTGGATGCTTTCCCAACAAGATTGGGATATTGAAGGTAGAACCCAGCATAAGTTGGGATGGCACTACGGGTATTCAGCAGACGGGGAACAGCGAACCTAAGGAGTGAGAAATAAGCAATGAAACAATAGGGAACAACAATGGCACAAACAATGAGGAATCGAAGTAATTGTTTTTCCATTGAAGCCCCTTACGTAGTCTCTTTGTGAGCAATAGCACTAAAGCAGCCAGTACCACAACACTTAAGCTTCCAATTGCTTCGAGTATTCATATGACTAGTTGATAACATTCTGAGCGATCGCCCCTTTCACTCTTTCACCTAGCTCTTTAAGGCCGTTAATCTCGCTAATTTGTAGGTGGCAGTCGCTACTTGTATTTCCCGTCCAGCTTTCTCAATCATTCGCCTGCATGTAAGCAAGTTGGCTGGTTGGAGAATACAACAGAAGCAACCGATCAACGTAAGCTCCTGGAACTCCTCGATATTGGTTGTTGATGTAACATTCTCCTCCCTCCTGAACGTCTGACGGTTTCCACGATGCTGGAGGATACCTTCCTGCGGGCGGCGCATTCATGTTGGCACACTCTCCATCCTGAGGGAGTAATTGGCTCTCCCTAATAAACTGCTCGATATTTGATAAGTTCACATTGAAGCGGCAATGGTGGGAATAAGCGTAAGCTGTCCTGTCTAGACTATTAGTTACACACTGGAGGTTGGATACTTTCCCAGCAAGGTTGGGATATTGAATGTAAAATCCAGCATAAGTTGGAACAACCCTATGAGTATTTAGCAGACGGGGGACAGCGAAAGCAACAAGCAAGACATAGGCAATGAAACCACAGGGAGCAACGATGGCACAACCAATGAGTAGTTGAGGGGCAGTAAAAAATGAACGTCTTGCTCGTGGTGCCATCGTTATTCCCTATGAAGTAGCACCAAGCTAGCAAATCTCAAACGTTCAATCTTTCAATCTCGCCTAGAAACTTAAAGACGCGATCGCCCCAAGCTCCTTTGTTGATGTGTTGCGGGACGCGCAATAACTCAGAGATACAGAAGCCTCTGATTGCAAGAGTAATAGTGGTAGCAGATATAAGCTTGGACTAACACTCTGGACTAAAGCTTTAATTGCTTACCTAGCTAACTGCGTACGCAGGTATTTAGATAGTTAGTTGTTTGCTTAGTTAAGCTGTTAAGTAGCTAAGTTTTTAGCAGGAAGGCTAGCCAGTTCACCAAAAATCTGGCAGGCTGGCTAGTTAAGTGTTTGCAATTAAATTCAATGATAATCACAATCGTTGCCTACAAAGGTGGGGTTGGCAAAACCACCACAGCTATCCACCTTGCCTGCTACTTGCAGAAAAAAGCGCCTACCTTACTCATTGATGGAGACGCTAACCGCTCTGCTCTTGGTTGGGCACAGCGGGGAAGTTTGCCTTTCAAGGTGGTGGATGAGCGGCAAGGTCCAAAGTTTGCTCGGCAGTTTGAGCACATCGTCATCGACACCGCCGCCCGACCAGGGGCGGATGACCTAAAGGCGATCGCTGAAGGCTGTGACCTAATGATCATCCCTTCCTCACCTGATGCCTTAGCAATGGAAGCCTTGGCACAAACTGTTGAGGCTATGCGAGAGCTTGGAGCGGACCAGTACCGAATCCTGATCACTCTGACCTCCCCTAAGCCAAATAAGGATGCTGAATTAGCACGAGCCACTTTAACTGAGGCTGGATTGCCCGTCTTTGAATCCGAAATCAGACGGCTGCTTGCATTCCAGCGGGCCGCTTTGGTCGGGGTGCCCGTTTACGAGGTTAAGGATTCAATGGCAAAAATCGCTTGGCGCTGCTATGAAGCCGTTGGGCATGAGGTGTTGGCATGAGCAAGGACGAAAGAGCAGGCAAGCTTAAGGGCATTTTTGATGCTGTCAAAACAAGGGTGTCAGAACCAGAGCTTGATATGGAGTCGCAACCGGAACCAGAGGATGAGCAGCCAAGCGCGATCGCACCTAAAGCAGACACTGAGCCAAAAGTAGAAGTTGATTCACCCAAAAGGGTGAGAGCTAAGGGGAAGCGAAGCAGCAGTGATTACAAACAGGTATCGGCCTATATTCCCGCATCTATGCATCTGCAAGTAAAGCAGAAGCTACTACGTGAGGCGATCGCGGCTAGCGATGCCAAGCCTAAGGAGTTCAGTGATTTAGTCTGTGAGTTACTAGCTGATTGGTTAGCCAGGTGATTAACTGCGTACGCAGTTGGTTAGTTAGCTAAGTCACTGAATAGCTGCAGCACCACCTATTCAGCATTCGATGTTCAACTATTACCTGAATGAAGTGGCGATGAAGGCAAAACTAAATGCAAGCTTGAGTTCTTGATATCTGGTAGCTTGGTGCTACTTCACAGAGAGTTGCAATGCCACACCGTTCCTTCATGGAGACTCAGTTATGCGACCCTTAAAGACGATTGTCCTCGGCGTGGCGACCAGCTTCCTGGTGGTCATGGGCAGCACAGGGATGGCGCGGGAATGTGCCGAGAGCTACAATCGCATCCCGATGTATGCGTACCAGAACTTCCTGATCAACTGGGACGAGCAGGCCGAGCCGCGATTCTATGCGCTGATCCGGACGCCCCAGGAGTACGACCAGGTGTTCCATCCCGCACCGATCGCGGGTGACCCCCGCCCGTTCCATCCGGAGGCGAGTCTGTACGAGAAGAGCCAAATCCTCATGGTGGCGCACGTGTTCGCTGCATCTCCCGATCCGTCGAAGGCGGACCGAATCTTCGAAGTCGAGCGGGTGACGACCAAAGCTGGAGAGTTGACGCTGCGTTATCGACTGAAGCGCCCGAAGTCCGACGTTGACGCTGCGCAGTTCAAGTTCTTCCTGGCCATCCAAGTGCCGAGAGCGAATTATCGGAAAGTGACGATCTTCGAGGATGGGAAGCTCGTTGGACAGCTCAAGCCGTCCGAGGGGCTATGGACCGTCCCGAAGCCAGCGCCGGAGTGACATGGGGCGTGGGCAAAAATATAGAAAATCACCTTGACGAAATTACGCCAAGGCGAAAATGAATTCAAGCGCAAATTTTAGGACTTTCTGGCAAGGTGTTATCGGAAATATGCATAAACCTCAGTTCTAAACAGTTACCGGAGTTGCTTCTGCTTTTGCTGCTAAGGTGTTTAGATCCTCACCGTTAAACCAGCCTTTGTAATTTTTTCCTTGATTCTGAAGCCTCTGCCATCTTAGGTCTGCGATCGCTTGTTGACGAGTCCAAGTAGGTTCGAATTTAACTCGTACAGTATCTAAAAATAGTTCATATCCCATTTTCTCGCCGTTATACCACCCCTCAACCAATACATCTGGCCGTTGAGTTTTGTTCCACTCCAGATTTTCGATCGCTTGTTGACGAGTCCAAGTAGGTTCATGTCCGACTCGTTGACCATTCCAAAAGAGTTCGTATCCTGCCGCCCCAATCTCTTCTATATCAAAATACACCTCAGAACAGGAAACTCCTTCATAGATTCCTTCGATTGGATAGCGAAACGAGCTACCTGCCTCCAGCACAACTTCTATCACTCCTTTGTAGGGCACTGATAGTTTTCCTTCTTTGATGGTTGCTGTTGCCTTTACTCTCGAATTGGGTGGACAAACCACTGGAAAATCATATCTCTTGGTGGATTCTTCAGTCTCTTCCTTGCCATAGGTACCCGAAATACTGACTTTCCAAGTTGATTCTGCGCCAACCGTGGCAACTTCAGGAATGCCAGCTTCTACTTTTGAGGTGTAGGAGTACTCTAGCCCTGCTGTAATCGACCAAGACGACTTCCGGGTGATTTTTTCTTCAACGCTAAAAGTTTGAGTTTGCTCCCTGCTGGTACTGTTGTGAAACTCTTCTGAGTCAATCACTCTAGGTTGAATTACAGCCATTTGTAGCCCCAATGTGGGATACGTGACATCCGTCAATCGACTGCTCCGAATCTTCTGCAAGAAGACAAAACCCATATTGTCAATGTCAGATCCAGCTCTGCCAAAAACCCCACAACAAATTCCAGAACCAATATCAATTGGATATTCTTGGTTACGTTTCCAATCGGTCATGCCATGACTGAACGTAATACCCTTATCGGTGGCAAACTCAATCCAGCCTAGGCGACTTCCTTTTCCATTTCCCCATAAGGACAGACGGGTCATGCGTTCGCCAGGCTGAAAACTGTGCTCCTTGTAAGAGCCGCTGGGATTGCCAAAGGTTTGCATCGTGCCATCAGTAAGCCATACCCGGACTGCTTTGACCATCCACCCTTCAGCCCAAACACCAATTTTTTGAAGTAGAGTGCCGTTCGTACCACCGTAGAATCCAAAGGGATTACCGCCACTACCACCGATAGCACGCATAGCAACATACACATTAGACATTTGTTTCTCCTAGGCCGTAGATGACCCTAATTGATTGCTAAGGGAAGCATCATGGTGAGGAGAGTAAATTACCGATGGGGTTAGGCACCCTTACGAGTGATTTCTGAAATGCAATGAGCAAGTAGTTAATCTTGAATTAGCTAAAATTGAGCATCCATTTAGCGATCGCCCCAATTGCGTCTCTCAAATCTGCATTGCTCCTATCCTCTTGCAAGCATTAACTTGTTCAACCTGACATTTCTTTCAATCTCTCTCAGCTCTCACATGTCCACTGCACCAGGCTTTCAGTATTAGAGTTTCGAGAATTTGAATAGTTCGCTTCGGTTTTCTTTCATTCTCTCAAATTCTCACTTCTCGAAGGATGCCATTAGCTTGCTCCACATCTCTTCGAAGTCCCTACACCGCTGCATCTTAGCGATCGCAGTTAGCGAAGCCAAGCCTAAAAAGTTTAACGATTTAGTTTGCGAGTTACTAGCTGAATGACTGGTTCAGTAAATAGCTGCGTACGCAGCTATGTGATTAGTCAAATATTTGATTAGCTAGATTGGCGAGTATTCAAAAAGCCTTACGCTTTTCTGGAGGCTTGGCTAACGCCTGTCGGCATTGAGGGACGTTGTACTGCCAACGCTGAATCACTGCTCCAGGCTTGGCAATACTGCGATAGTGAATGCCATGTTCGAACTCAGGGCTCTCTCGCCAATAGTCCAATACTTTAGCTGTCACGCCTAACTCACGGGCAGCCAGCTCAGGGGTCATCCACCGTTCTGAGTACTTCTCTTCTAACTGCTTAGTTAGCAGTGCCAACGCCTGACTAAGTTGATTTGCTGCTGCGGTCAATGCTGCGATCGCCTCCCTATCTAACTCATCAAGTGAGACAGTTGGCGGCTTGTGCTCATTCTTAGTCATCATGCAGGCTTCCTGCTTGAATTGCTTAAGGTCTCTAGCCGTCGTATTCACTTCAACCCGCCCTACGCCTGTCGGATGGCTCTAGCGGTCGGGCTTAGCACTTAGCAACGTGGAACTGATGAATAGGCGTCTTGTGATCACTGAGCTATGTAAAGAGCGCATGTAAAGTATGCAATATGCAATATGAGAAGCTCAAAAGCTGCAATTCTAACCTAGGGTTTTAGTTAGTTTTGCTTTTTATTCGTAAGCAGTGACATGACAGATGGCCCGATTTCTGAACCGAGCCCAGCGCTAAGAGTCTTGTTAGTTGAGGATGATGACTTTAATCGATTACTACTGACCGACTACCTCACTCATCAAGGCTACCAAGTGCTGGGTTTGGCAGAGGGCAGTAGCTTTTTCTCAACTCTGGCTCAGTTTCAGCCGCATGTTGTTTTGCTGGACTTGAAGTTACCCGGCATCAGTGGCTACCAACTCCTAGAAGCACTGCGACAGAACATAGAGTTTCAACATTTACCTGTCATCGTCTTTACAGCATTTGCCTTTCGAACCGAGCGCCAACGAGCACTGCAATTGGGAGTGCAGGGTTATTTTGTCAAGCCGACCCACCCAGAAGCGCTAGTCGCCGCGATTGAAAAAGTTTGTGCTGGATAGTCCTCTCGCCATTCCGAGGGACTCAGTTCTAGCCTTGGTCTCGTTTTTGCTTTTCGGCAGTAATGAAGTTATCAACGACTTGAGTTAGCTCTTGCATGCTTTGTCGGGTCGATTCGAGCTGTTGCTCTAGGTTTACGACTAAAAGCGTGACCGTTTGGAGTCGGTTGAGCCCAACTTCAAGCGCATCTTTAACCTGGCCCTCAAACTCATCGAGGTTCATAAAAATATTTAGTGAGGTGTTTTTTAGGTTGCCCCGCTTAGGTATATATTACTACGCACACTGAGTAGCTTGGAATCACGATAAAAATCTTAGTCTTGTAGCTTTTAGATCCAGAAATTGCGAATTCTACTAGTAGGTGACGGACAAGCGCGATCGTACGGGTGAAGTAGAGTTAACTTACTTATCTTGCCTGGTCTTAATTCTGCCAATTCCTTTATCTTGACTTCAGCGATCGCGCCAAGAGCCACCCTCTTTTGTCGCTCGCAACTATGGAACGAGCACAACAAAATGAGCCGACCGCGCTTGAGAGTATGGGTTTTGACGAGTAGTATCGTGAGCGCATTAATCTGTGTTCAACCGATCGCTGCTCAAGTCATTCCTGACAATACACTTCCTGTGGGAGAGCGATCGCAAGTCACAGGTAATCCTGCTGTGCAAATTGATGGTGGAGCAAGGCGAGGGGATTCTCTGTTCCACAGCTTCAGTCAATTTTCTGTACCCACTGGAGGATCTGCTTTCTTCAACAATGCCGTTGGTGTGCAAAACATTTTTAGCCGTGTTACAGGCGGCTCTACCTCGAATATCGATGGTGCGATTCGAACGAATGGTACAGCAAACCTGTTTTTGCTCAACCCCAACGGCATTTTGTTTGGCCCAAATGCGTCGCTGAATATCGAGGGTTCCTTTATGGGCACAACTGCTAATGCGATCGGCTTTCCTAACGGCGAAGTGTTTAGCAGCGATGCAACGCAACCCTTACCGAGTCAATTACTTACGGTCAATCCCAATTCGTTGTTCTTTAACCAACTGACGCCACCGCCAATCATCAACCAATCCACGTTCAACGGCACAGGCTTACAAGTTCTCCCCCGACAAAACCTGATGCTGGTTGGTGGAGTGGTGCAATTGGAAAATGGACGCTTGACGAGTCCAGGCAGCTATATCGAGTTGGGGGCAGTGGGTGGAGTCGGGATAGTGAGTTTATCAACGGCTAACCAGGACTGGCAGCTCACAATTCCTAATGGAGTATCTAGAGCAGATATTTCTTTGAGGAATGGGGGTCAAATCAATTTAAGAGAATTTCTCAGAGTCAGAGAGATTAACGGCATTATCGTCATTGGTGACAGCGGTAGCATTCGGCTTCTGGGGAACAACATTGACCTGTTGGGCAGTTCTCTGTGGCTTGAGATTCCCAGCACTTCAACATCACCTGATGCTACAACCGACGGAGTTGAGCTAGACGCTACAGGGTCGATCGTCTTTAACGAAAGTGTCTTGGCAAACCGCTTGTTTAGTCAGGGTACAACGGGCAGCATCACGTTGATGGCGGGCGATCGCATCGCTTTTGGGAATAACAGTCTTGTGTACAATACGATCGACCGTGGCGGGGGTGGCAGAACTGGCGATATCAATATCACGACGGGATCACTGTCCATTACAGAGGCCAGTCAATTGATCTCGGGCACGAGGGGACCGGCAAATACAGGCAGCGTAAATATCACTGCTCGTGATACCGTCTCCTTAAATGGAGGCATGGATGGGCAGGTAAGCGGTATCTACAATATCGTAGACGGGACTGGCATTGGTAACGGTGGCGGTATCAATATCACGACAAGGTCGTTGTTCCTCACCCAGGGCGGTTTCCTGGGTTCCTATACCAACGGACAGGGCAATGCAGGCAATGTGAATATTAATGCCCACAACACGATTTTGATAGATGGCGGGGGAGCTGATGAGAGCGGCAACGACAGCAGCGGTATTCTCACACAAGTGAGTCCAGAATTTACAGTCGACGGAATTGATGTGAGTCAAAGAGGAGCAGTTGGTCAGGGAGGCAATGTCACTCTCTCAACTGGCTCCCTGTTTCTGACCAACGGGGGATCTGTGGATACCAGCAATGTAGATGGAACAGGTAACTCGGGTCGTGTCACTATTCATGCTCGCGATTCTGTCCAGATTCGTGGAATAGAATCTAATCCTTCAAATCCCACTCCCAGTAGAGTGGTGACCTCAGTGAGTTCGGGCAATCGAGGTAGCAGCGGAGAGGTCATTATCACTGCAGGCTCCCTCTCCGTCGCTGACCAAGGACAAATCATCACAACTGCACAGGGTGAAGGCAGAGCAGGAGATATCCACATTCGAGTGCGTGATGCTGTTTCGTTTGATGGTGGAGATGCCATCAGCACGCTTGAGCCGAGTGGCGTGGGCAGGGGTGGCGATATCGATATCACCGCGCGATCGCTTTCAGTCCTCAATAACGCAAAACTTTCAGCTTCCACTTCTGGAGAGGGCGACGCAGGCAATATCACCGTCAGTGCCGATATCGTAGGTTTGAGCAGCGGCGGACAATTGCTCACCACAGCATTTAGCAACGGTCGCGCAGGTAACATCACGGTGAATACGCCAAATCTACAACTATTTGGGGCAACCAGTGGGCTATTTGCTCAAACCACTACTGCTGGCGATGCTGGGGATTTGACAATTCAACCTAGCGGCAACGGGCAAAATCTGCGGGTGAATCTGCAAGACGGCGCACAAATCTCTGCTTCTACATCCAGCCGGGGGCAAGGTGGAACGTTGACGATTACAGCTCCAGAATCTATTACCCTAACCGGGAATGGTTCCATTATCACAGCAGAAACCGGGGGCAGTGGTACGGGTGGCAACTTGAATCTTCGCACCGGAGACCTTAGTATCCAAAACCAAGCTCAAGTGACCGTGAGCAGTTCGGGGACTGGCAGTGCCGGTTCCTTGGTCGTGGATGCCAATCGCATCTTTCTCAACAATGGGGGTAGAATTCGAGCCGATACAGCAGGTGGCGGCGGAAATATCAATGTGCGATCGCCCCTGATTATCTTACGCAACGGCAGCAACATCACAACCGACGCCACTGGCAGAAGCATTCCTGGTGGCAACATCGCCATTGATACTCGGTTTATAGTGGCTGTGCCAAACGAAGACAGCAACATCAGCGCTAACTCTGAGGACTTTCGGGGCGGCAATGTCAGCATCAATGCCGTCTCTCTCTATGGCATCCAGCCCAGTCTTACCTCCACCCCCTTGAGTGACATCACGGCCACCGGAGCGACTTCTACCTTGAGCGGCACGCTCGATGTCACGACCGCAGAAATTGATCCGGCGGCTGGGTTGGTTGCATTACCCACTGAATTAGTAGACTCATCCCGCTTGATTGCTCGTGGCTGTGCTGCAAACCAGGGAAACTCGTTTGTGATCACGGGTCGAGGTGGCTTACCGCCCACACCTGAACAACAGTTGGACGATGATGCGGGCTGGCGCGATCGACGTAGGTCAGCTGTGACACCGCAGCAGACAGATAGTGGGAGAGATCCGAATAGCAACCAGCGGCTAGGAGTAGAGAACAAGAAGACTCGAAGACAACGGGAATTCCTTAATTCAACATCCAACATTCAAGGTGCAGAAATTCCCTCTCCCATCCCTCCCTCAATGACCGAAGCGACTGCATGGCAGGTCACTCCTGCTGGAGAGATACTTCTGACTGCTAACACACCTGGCCCAACTGGCCAGGATGCGGTGAATTATCCCACTGTCTGCCGGAGAAGCTGAGGAACGGTTTGAGTTGAGGTTAACTGCTCTATCTTGTTTAGTCTGATGTTGCAAGATTCTTGGGTGTTGCTGAATGAGGGTATAAATCAAGCTGGAATTAATTCGATGCTTTTGCTGCATCTTGGCTAGCTCTTGCCTCACCATTACTGCCACTACCTCTCTCAGTTGGCTTTCAGGAATAAAGCGCTCCTGCATCTATAGCCCCTTGGGTGCGATCGCCTTACCAGTAAAGTACCGTTGTTGATGCTCTGGCTGGGGCGGTTTTTGGATAGTAAAGGAGGTGCTGGGATTATGGTGGAGCGGGTGATCGGATTTTTGATTTAGCTTGAATTGGGCTTTTGGGCTTAAACGCTGTGCAAGCGGAGTTTGGGTAAGTTAAATACATCAATAAGCAAAGTGAGCTCTTGATGTATTCTGTCCAGCATCGTCTTGCTGCTACGGTTTGCTTACTGAGCATTTTCCTCCATGCCTGTGCCAATCCTGTGTCTAAAGAGGCTAGGACCGCAAGTTTGTCTTTCAAGCCCTCTAATTCCACTCCTTCGGCGTTTCCCATGACTAATAAGAATGCTGAGATTGCTTTTGTTTCTAGCCGGGATGGTATAGAGGCGCTCTATGTGATGAATGCCGATGGGTCTGGACAAACTAAGATCAGCCGCAATCCTGAGACTAGCTACTACAAACCTGCTTGGTCGCCTGACGGCCAGCGGATTGCTTTTTCTGCAGGCCAAGTGCAAGCGGGTAAAAGCGAAAGCTCAATCTATGTGATGAACGCGGATGGAACTGGAGAAGTCAAATTAACGAGCGAGTATAGCAGTTCTTCTCCCACTTGGTCGCCTGACGGTAAAAAGATTGCCTTCCACGTAACTGTTAGCGGTGGCTTTTTCCCGCTGGGTGCCATTTATGTGATGAATGCTGACGGATCTAATCCAATCAAACTAATCGAAGATGCAGGCGACATGTCGCCATCCTGGTCTCCGGATGGCAAACGCATTGCTTTTACCTCTAGCCGTCATGTGACGAGCCTTAGCATGGTCAATACTGAGATTTATGTCGTGGATGCAGATGGTTCTAACCCAACTCGATTGACAGATAACTTAGTCCCAGATGATTCTCCGAGTTGGTCGCCGGATGGCAAGCAAATTGCTTTTGCTTCACTTCGCCAGGAGCGTTTTAACATCTATGTGATGAATGCGGATGGGTCTGGTCAGACTCAGGTAACGCAGAATCTATTTGGTAATCGGAGTTTATCTCCAAGTTGGTCTCTGGATGGCAAGCGGCTGATTTATGCTCTCCAACCGATCGCGTACAAGCCGAAGACCGAGATTTACACGATCAATGTGGATGGCTCCAAGAACACGAGGCTCACCGACTTTGAAGCCGCAGAAACAGTCAATGAATTTCCTGTTTGGCGTCCCATCAATTAGGGACCACTTCCAATTAGCCACTGTTCGTGGCGACGGATGATGTCTGGCGTTACTTAGCTCCATCATTGGCACAGCATCTGCTTCAATCGCGCGATCGCTCAGCAGACAAAAAGCGCCAAGCTTTTCACTCATCCTCTTTAGTCAGTTGTCCCAATTTGGGACGTGTGGCGATCGCTCTAGATGCCTAATTCTCATACCCTTAGTTATTTTTGCTACCTTAAATTTTTTCTAGCTACTCTCGAAAAACGTTAACAAAAGCTAACATTTTTAGGCCGCTCAAAATTCCCGAATCACTCTCTGTATCGTGATTTTACAGCGATCGCCTCCTTAAAACAGTTGTGTTATCAGTAGTTGTTTAATTCGCTACCCTGCGTCACCTCAAGACACTGGTAGTAAAAGCTAATATTTTAAGGTCAGTAGGCTTTAGCTAAAGTTGATGGGCGATCGCCTACTTGATTGCACTTATCGCTGCCAAAGCACGATCAATCCATGAAATACGAGCCTTCATTAGCTCGGTTGTATTCATATCACTCATTACCTTGATCAAGGCGTTTTAGTTTAGGTAGTGATGGCATAAATGTAGAATCTTTAATTTCAGTATTTCTAATATTTAGATAACTTAGGTTACTAAGCGATGGCAGGTGAAGAAAGCTGTCAATTTGTGTACCGCTTACATCGAGGTGCTGGAGGTTGTTTAGAGATGGCAGATGAAGAAAGCTGTCAATTTGTGTACCGCTTACATCGAGGTGCTGGAGGCCGCTTTCAGATGTTAGGTGAAGGAAACTATCAATTTGTGTACCACTTGCATGAAGGTATTGAAGGTTTTCAGATCGTAGATGAAGGAAAGTATCAACTTGTGTATTAGTAATATCAAGGTGATTTAACTTATGCAAATTTGACAAATAGACTAGATTGACAACTTGTGTATTACTTAGGTTGATTTTTTGCAAATTTGTAAACCATACAAAAGGCAATAAATTATAAATCGAGCTATTGCTTAAATCTATTTCTGTAAGGTTGTACAGCTTTTTTTCAGCTTGACTACAATCGGTAGCACTAACTTCTTTAAGTATTTCATCTATTGAAGTTTTTATATCGTTGTATAGGGTTCGACTTAAGCATAATTCGGTAAAACTATTAAAAGTCTTTTCTTGCCCATTATCGATAATGACAGAGAGTTTATTAGAACGACTAGTGATGTTAGTCGAATAGCCATCGTGGGTGACCCTAGTAAAATAGTCCTTGTAAGTAACAGCAGCTGAAGAGTCTTTTATAGCAATACTACTTGAATAGCTATTTGTGGTACTTAAAGATGAAGAACCCGCAGAAACACCACACCCTGACAAGGTAACCATAATAGTGCTTAACAAGAAAATCTTTGTAGTATTTATACTCAACATTTTTATTCTCTTGAAATACTTCGTAGTTTGACTTTGGATGAGGATACGAATTTCTAGGGTTAACAAGAACCCTGAGTCTGGATACACTTCTGGCTTTACTCATTCCGCCTACTAACCAGTTTTGAGAGAGTTCTGAGAGGCGATCGCCTCTAAAGCTTTACCTGTTCTATGCCTGTTTTTTACCTGTTTACAGCGTTTAAGCGTTCCAAGAAATTCCGAAAGATTCCGACTAGACGATGAACCCATTGAAACCATTGGCTTTGCTTTTGCTCACCCCCCTGGCGTCGTTATCTTCCTGCTCTCAAGTTCGCTCTCATAATTTTATAGATGGTCAAGTCAGGGTCAGAGTCATTGTAGAAATGATTTTGCATCCCTTCTCTAGGTTGGTTCAGTGCTTGCTCAATCCTTTGCAGCACTGCGATTGCTTAAATTCTCCAAGAGAGACGGTGGGATTGACACTTACAGCAGGTAAGGAAGTCGCGATCGCCCCTGGACCTGACCAGCGAAAAATAAAGTTTTCGTGTGGAGGTTAGGTAATCGTGGGTTTCGATAGAAAGCCGAGAATACTATCACAGAGCTTTGAACCTTTTTCGGACTCATCTCTCTTCTATAGCTTTAGCTATAACTGAGTGGCCCTAGAGAGTTTCAACATTAATGAACAAAGAGGCAATGCTATGGCTAGCGCAATGGAAGCCAAGATTCAAGAGCTTGTCAAACAGTACGGCTACGACGAACAGGTATTGAGGGAATTCGCTGAATTTGCTCAGGCCCAACCAAAACCTCGTAAAAAATCAACGAGTACCGACTCTAAATCAAAAAGGCCAAAGCCGAAAGAACCCACTATGGCAGAACTTCAAGCTGCTGTTGTGGCTGCATTCAACTGTAGTGACGTTAAAGAGCTAAAGAAACACGAAGCTTTCAAACTTGCGATCGCTGGACTCGAGCTTGATTTACGGAAGAAGGACGGCTGGCTCATCTTGTACCGCGAGTGGGTAGGCGTACCTGAAAACGAACGCCATGAAGAAGGACCAACTTGCATTAATGGGATTGATGTCCTAAAAAACTTCCGCCCTTGGCATGTCTTTAGCCTTGAGCCTAAAACAGCTACTTCAGATGACATCAACACAGCCTTCCGACGTTTGGCGATGCAACACCACCCAGACCACGGGGGAAATCGTGAAGTGTTTGAGCGCTTGCAAAAAATGCGGGATTCACTCCTAGCATTCCGTTAACACAAACCACAGTAAGTGATAAGCCAGCAACATGAGCAACCGCAAGTATGAATTGATGTCAGCTGAGGAGACATCACAAATTCTTGGAATTAAGCTGAAACGGCTCTACAACATTTGTGATGCCTTCGATGCCCGTGATGATGACCAATGGGATTTAATCGAGAACGAACACTTTGAATGGTTAAGCCCCAACATCCGGACTCGCCGCTTCTATGAAGAAGGGGCAATGGCAATCGCCAAGTACATTCAGGAAACTGATACTGCGGGAAAGTTTGCTGGATTTATAGATGCAGTTATTGAGAAAATTACCAACCGACGAAAACGAACTCGTCAGATGTTGGTACGACGGCGCGTCATTCTTGAAGTTCAAGAACTGAAAGGTGTGATTGTAAGAGGTGATCTGGTATTCATTGAGCGACCAAAGGTTATTCGAATTCTTGGCACAAATGGTAAGGGGCTCAATGCAGCTAGGTCTCGTGTGCAAGATAGCAATAATTTGTCAGGGCCTGCGCAAATGGAACCAGGGGTCCACTTCGAAAAAGTGGAAAACGTTGAATATTGGAGCCAGCGTGGGCTCGTTCGAATTGCACAAGATATGACTGAAAAGCTAGCACAAAAGTCTCGCAGAGCTTGGACTGAAGCGGTAGCTGAAGTATATGAAGACGCGATCGAGCAACAAAGGAAGTACCTTGATTCATTTGACGCGAAAGTGCAAAAGGCAATGGATCAGGTAAAAACGCTAGCTAATCATAAATGTCAGGCAACTCTAGAGAGACAAAAACCTGATACACCTTTCGACCTACACATACATCATCTATTCGACCGTGCAACTCGCCCAGATTTAGCTGCACTTCACGACAATCTCCTAGCGATACACGAAGACTTACATCGTGGCTTCCATAAGTGGCACGGAGCTAGTAGTTGTGAGCCTAAAGATTTTATTGAGTACTTGACCACCGTTGAATCGTGGCGCTTCGAGAAGCCCAAAATGGCATCACACCTACACCAACTAATGAATCGGCTAGAAAAATCACAAAAGGCTTTTGAAAACTACTACAAAGTGTGATAGCCAAAGTAGGAAAACAGGCTCAGTATTCGAGGTTTGAGGGCTATCGCTCTAGATGCCTAATCTTCCTGCCCTTAGTTACTTTCGCTACTTCATATTTTTCTAGTTATTCTTGAAAAACATTAACAAAAGCTAACATTTTTAGGCACGATCGAAACTTCTAAATCGCTCCAATCAATCTCTGTATCTCAATCTCTAGCGATCACCTCTTCAAAGCAGTTATGTTATCAGTAGTTGTTTAGTTTGCTACGTACTCCTGCCTAAGCACACTGATAGCGAAACCTAACATTCAAATAACAATTCAGGGGTTATTCCTCCCAGAAAACACAGGTAACGTTGTATTTACTCTTAAGCTCATCTTTTAACTTGTCCATACCGTAATAACCTGTGTGAGCAGTCGTTGCTTTGGCATACAGGCAGCTATCTCCTGAGTATTTGACAAGGGGTAGTGGTCCGACAGGGGTCTCGAGCTGCTCTGCAAAGGTAATGGTCTTCGCTGGTACTGGTGACGGTTGAGCCGCCTCTTGAGTCTCTTCATCTGGGCTAGCCACTCCTGCCACCAAAGCGATTGCTACAACTGCTCCAGTTACAATCCCCTTGGTCTTATTGGGCCATTTTGCATACCTCCACATTGACCAAAGCCCTAGTGGGAAAAACACAATCAGCATCACAACTATCAATGCTGGTGAATCTGACTCGTACCAGTTGAGCTTTGGTTTTTGTTTTCCAGCAGACATAGGAATCGCCCAGCGTTTGCAACATCTTAGGCGATCGCAACTTCCGCTGCGACCAGGTAATTGCGGGAATAGTGAGGCTTAGAGGAATTCCAGCACCAGAAGAAGATTAATGCAAGAACTGAACTTTAGCCAATCACTCGTGATCGTGCTGCGTGGGCAAACTTACACCGCAGACCTGAATCAGGTGAGCGACATTTACCTACTAACTTTGCTCAACCCATTCAAAAATTTTGAGTTAAGGGGTGATGAGCAAGAACTAATTAGATTGTTTATCAGCCCATCATTTCAAGCTAGTTTTGCTAATGCCTTGCGCCACATTTTCTCGAATCTACCTGAGTCGTTGGTTTACTATCGTGGCGAAAATGACTGGCGTTTCAATCTCAAGACATCTGACATCTTGAGCATTCTTCAGTCTACTAAGGCTTACTTTGAACAGGAGGCGATCGCCCAATCTCCGCAACCTGAAGCGCCAACACCCGCAGAGGATGACACAGATCGCCCACTAACTCAGCGCGATCTGATGGCAATCCTGGAAGCTGCCAATAATGGACGGCCTGAAGCAGTTGGGTTTGGCAAATAGTGATCACTCGCCCATACCGACAACGGGAACAGTGAGAGCAGTAGTGCTCTAGGCGATCGCTGTGGCTCCAAATAATCGCGAAATTCAACTCACTGTTAAAGCTGTTGTCGATCAGGCGATCGCAGGGGTGCGAGCGTTGCGAGTTGAACTGGAGCAACTACAGCGACTACAGGGGGTCTACCAAGGAGCAGGCGCAGCCGCGCAACAGGCAGGAAATGCTGCTGGTCAAGCGGCACAACAGGCCAATCAGCAAGGCGCGGATTGGCAGAAAGGGATCGGCGGTATCGCTTTTGCTTTTAACAACGTAGTTGGGTCAATTCAAACACTTGCAGCAACTGCTCGACCTGCGTTCGATCTTTTGATTGGACAGTCGATTGAATACCGTGAGTCCCTGCTCTCTATGCAGGCGACACTTGCTAGCACTAACGATGTTTTGCAGGGTGGAGTCGTAATCACTGACCCAGCTAAAGCGATTGATGCACTGGAAGGCCCTGTAAGCGATGCGATCGCCCAGTTGCGGAAAGATTCGCTATCTCTAGCTGGGATCACATCCAGAGATTTGCTAGGGGTCTTTGATGTAGTCGCAGCAAACATTTCAGCGATCGGCGGCGACTTACAGAAGGCGGAGAAATTGAGTATCGCGACGGCTGCGGGACTCACCACCTGGAAAATTCCGATCGCGCAGGCGAACCAAGAGATCCGGTCAATTTTGAGCGGTCAGATCACCTCTGACAGTTTACTAGCCCGCCAATTAAACCTGCGAAACGCAGATGTAGAAAAACTCAAGCAATCGGGCCAGCTGTACGACGAACTGATTAAAAGACTAAGTGGCGCGGTAGCGGGTCAGGAGAAGCTCGCCAAGACTTTTAATGGCGTTTCCAGCAACATCGAAGAAATTTTTCAGGAAACATTACGGATTGCTGGCGAGCCATTACTCGATCCGATCGTTGACGGGCTGAACGAGATATATGAGTATCTTCAATTAAATCAAGATGCAATTCTTGCGTTTACAAAATCCACTACCGAAGGGCTTTTAAGAATATCGCAAGACATTGGCAGGAGCTTAGGGCCTGCTCTTGACGCAACTGTTGACATCCTGAAGCAAGCCGCACCTGTTGCAAGAGATTTGTTTTTCATCCTGGCCCAGGGAGCCTCCACTACGCTTGCAGCACTGGGTCCATTGGCTGGAATGTTAGGCCAAATCATTGCTAAAGCTACGGAAGGTATTGGCAAAATAACCGAGCTGTTACTGCTAAATCAAATTAATGATGCAGCAGACGCTATCCAGGAACTTACTAATTCCTCAAACTCACTAACAGGGGAAACATCTAGAACCGTCTTGACGCTTAAGCAGCTAAATGAAGCGCGGGCTAATGGACAAACGCTTACCGAACAGCAGCTCAAAAAAGAGGAGGCACTTAGGCAGCGATCGCAAGGGCTTGTCCAAGCTTTGAACTCTCAGATTGCTGCTTACAAGCAAATCCCAGCCGTATCATCAGAGGTTCAGGCACAGCGGGATGCTGAAATTGCAAACTTAGAAAACCTTAAAAAAGCCCTAATGGGGCAAGGCCAAGAAGTCGTCCTTCAGGGGAAAAAGGCTGCGATTCTAGGCGATACCTACAAACAGCTAGATGAGAAGGCTTCAGGAGCGCTGAGAGCCATAGAGAGTGGAGGGGAAGGGATTGACTCGGCTCAGTTACAGCAGCAGGCTCAAACATTGATTGAAGCCACCCAGCAGCAGCTAGAACTTGGAAAGATAACGGAACAAGAGGCCAAGCGCAGACTTCAGGTTGTCAGCGATAGCCAAGCTATTGAATTCAAAACCCAACTAGCTTCGCGTAAAGCGATCGCCAAAGTTAGGCAAGATTCTAGCGATCAAGAAATTGAAAGTACAAAAATTCAAATCAGCCAGACAGAGGCGGCGTTGGCGACGGGCAACGTAAACGAAATTGAAGGCACCCGCACCTTAACCCAGCTAAAGCTAGACGAGTTACGCAAGCGTATCGCTCAACAGCAGGAGATATTGAAGAACTCTCCTGAGGGAAGCGTAGATGCTAAAAAGGCGGCATCCCAGGTTAGGTCTCTCAACGCCCAGTTACTCAAAGAAACGGTATCCGGTCGTAAACAGGTAGCTGAGGCTGAGACTAAAGCACTGCAAATTCAGCAATCGCAAACACAGTTGGCTGTAGAGTCGGGCCAAATATCCGAACTGGATGGGGCCAAGAAATTAACGGAGCTTCGTACGGCAGAGATCCAGAAACGACTGTCTGCAACGGCCAAAGGCTCAAACGAAGAAAAACAACTACAGGTGGATTTAGCTAAGACAAGACTCGAAGGTCGTAAACAAGTAGCCGAGGCTGAAGTAAAGGCTATTCAGATTCAATCAGCTCAAGTTGAGGTCGCTGCTCAAAATGGACAAATCTCGGAGATTGAGGCGGCGCGCAGAACTACAGCTCTTAGGGAGGCAGAGATCCAGAAACGTCTTTCCGCAGTAGCCAAGGGATCTAATGAAGAAAAGCAGCTACAGGTTGATTTAGCTAAAGCCAGGGTAGATGGGAGGAAGCAGGTAGCCGATATTGAAGCAAAGGCTATTCAAGCTCAAACTGCTGTGGTTGAGAATTTGATCGCCAGTGGCGCGACCGGAGAAATTGAGGGCGAACGAGAATTAACAAATCTAAAACAATTAGAAATCGAGAAACGCCTCTCAGTGGTGGCCAAGGGTTCAGTAGAAGAAACGCAACTGAGAACCGAGCTAGAGCGATCGCAAATTGAAAGCCTCAAGCGTATTCAGCAAATCAAGTTACAGGAGATTGAGCGGGCTGAGGGTAGGGCATCTGATGCGATCGCTTCTGCTGAAGTGGAACGACAAACCCAAATCCAACGCTTAATTAACTCTGGACAACTAAAGCGTGAGGATGCTGAAGCTGAAAACCTGAAGTTAGCCCGCGATCGCATCAATGGTGAGCTGGCGGCAGAAAGGGACAAGCTTGCAGCACTCCAGGCTCTGCCTACGGGTGGAACTGCGGCTGAGCAAGAGGAGCAAGAGAACCGAATCAGAGACAGCAAGCGCCGAACTGCTGAGCTAACCCGCGACATTCTCAAGAACGAAGAAGACCAGCAGCAAGCACTAACCGACAGTATTCAACGACAGATCGATAAGAGGACGGCTGCACAGCAAAACATTTTCACCGAGACTCAACAAAGTTTTGAAGCACAAGCCCAGGCACTAGATATTCAATCTAAGTCACTAGAGAATCAAAACCGATTACTGGAGGAAAGAAAGAGTCTATCTCAGGCTTTAGACAGCTTTGTGCAAAACGAGTTCAAGCTGTTGGGTGAGTTGACCACCTCTGAGTCAAAACGCAAACAGATTCAAGAAGCAGCAGCTAAGCTTCGAGTGCAATCCTTACTAAGGGAACAAGAACTAACTCGGCAGTCAAAGGAGCTTGAGTTTCAAAAAGAGCGATCGCTACTGGAACAAGAAAAGATTCGGAATCGAATTGCTCAAATCCAAAATCAAGCGGACACCGCACAAACGGAAGCTGACATCGCCAAAGCTAGGGCGGACAAAAACACCTCACCTGAGCAACTACGGGCACTAGAACTGGTATTGGAAAAGAAGCAAGAGCAAGAAGGGACGTTGGCGGCTCAAGGTGTATTGCTAGATGAGCAGGGTGCTCGGCAAGCAGCATCAGAAGCTAATCGGAGGCAGGAGTTACTCGCAGGACAAGCAACGACACTGGACTCGGCCAATGCTGAAGCGATAGGGGCGATCGCCAGCCCTAGACGACGCAGAAGAGAGCAGCGAGAGTTTCAGCAACAGTTGCTCGATCGCTTTGGTGGTAGGGGGCAGTTTGAAGCGGGCATTAAAGCCACTAACACAGGTTTCGATCGTACTCCGACCGCAGCAATTAACCCATTCCTTCCAGCGGTAGGACCGATTGCCACATTGCCCACCGCATCACCTCAGGGAGTACGAGCGGCACAGGGTCCAGCAGAAGCCGTTCTGAAGCAACAGTTGGATGCTCTTAAAAACGCAGGAACCACAGTCAATCAGGACATTCAACTACAAATTGTCAACCAGTTAACAGGTGCGGACGTAAACAGTGGTGCAGTAGGCAAACAGACTGAGGAAGCAGGTCGTAAGCTGTTTGACACTGTATTGAAAAAAGCTGAACAAGCACGGTTCTCTAGAAGCAAGTTCTAAAAGCGATCGCACGTCCTATCAAGCCATCACCACCCATACAGCAACTTGCTTTTACTGCTCCACGGTTAAAGATTGACTTTTTTGTCTCTAGGCATGCGGTGGGTGAAAAGTGGCGTAAAACGGCGTAAAACGGCAGCATAATTTTTTTGTTCAGGAACGAGCAGTTCTCCACAACGAGGGCATCCAACAGGCTTCTATTGCTCGCCTGAGTCATTCCTGATTGGCATGATTTTGGCAATAGGTTCATGGGGTATCCCCCTATTCATGGGGTTTCCTTATGAGAGCCCTTGCATTACTTCCACACCTGAGCAGCTTTTGGCTATCAGGTGTTTAGTTACATTGTTCAGTTTTGGCTGTGAGATTGGCTAAATATCCCTTGAGTCTCAAGCAATTAATGCAACACAAGACTTAGAGGTAAGTGTTTGGCGATCGCCCAGATGCAGTAATTTCCAATGAGTTATGCCACCACGCAGATATTTACCTGAGAAACAAGTTGCTCCTCCCCGAGCGATCGCTAAACCTGAGACGCGGCAAATTCCTTTAGATGCCAAGCTCTACGACCTCAAAGATGCCTCAATACTGCTTAGTGAGCAATTTGGCTCAGGCTATAGCGTCCGAGCTTTGCGCCGACTCATTGAGTCTGGGGAGTGGGTTGAGGGGTGGCACTACATGAGGCGGGGCAAGTTCCTCAAGATCTACCTTCCTGCTGTTCAAGAATGGCAGCTTCGAGGCTAGGTGGTAGAGGGCGATCGCCTCAGCCAAGTGAGAAGCATGGGCCACTTGTACTGATTCGAAGACCCTGAAAGCCTGAATAGCTATTGATAATGACGATTTCCAATAGCTTGGCTTGTTTACATCAATTAGAAAAGTTGCACTTTTCTGCACTTTTCTGCATCCTAATTTTTTTCAAGCGCACTGTTGGACAATCAACTTTGAGCTTTGCCATCGTTGGTGGGTTCATTCCCAAACTCTGTTAACTGAGCTTTTAGCTGAGCGATCGTTCGGTTGTAGAAATCCTCAATACTTATGCCCTCAAGGGCTGAAACCAGTTGAGCTTCGACTCTGTTTCGATGCAGATGCTCAATGAGTTCCGGAACTGGGGTTCCATACCGCTGGGATAAGTACGTTATGCATTCGATTTCTGGGGGAGATAAAGACGGCACAAACTGCTCTGATTCAGGGGTGCTCATGCGATCGCCTCCTGTACCAAAGTGAGTTCATTGAGTGGAAATTCTCCGAAACCCCAACCATTTAACTGCTTCACCTTTGCGGTTTGGTCTGCGATCGCTTGAATCACCCACTGTCCTATAGAGCCAACGCGGGTTGTGATAGCACCGGGACTGAATGGTGGCCCTTTTAATGACAGCTGTTCCATCTCTACTGGAGCCAGCGTAGTCACAACTTTTTGTGGGTGATCATTAGAAAAAGTTGTGACTACGGTATCAGAGTGATACGGTTCTGAGGCTTGCTGAGCCATTAAGTCCCCATATTTGCGAGTGAGCGCCGTGAAAATAGCATCGCGATCGCCATCGTGATAGTTGCTCAATTGCCAAATGCGCTCCTGCTGTCCTCGCCCTCCCTCTTTGCGAATCACCTTCGCTTCATATCCGAGCTTCTTGTGAAACTTGTTGAGTATTTTGATGGCGCTATGCTCTCGATTGATGGTGAGGCCCAATATGCGGCGGATTTCGTTGCTATTCCACAATGCCCAGGTTTTGAATAGCTGAACTTTCTCGTCTGACTCTCGATACTCAGCGTTGCTCAGCAGAGAGAGATAACCAGAGCGGTTCATCAGGTCTGCAATTAGCGAGGTTTGCCGCACTTTGGGCAACCAGACAAAAGCGGCCTTCTCAATTTTGTTAGTGAATGAACGTCGATCAATTTGCTTTGCAACCTCCGGGTTCTGAATCATCCAAAGCAGCTCGGATTGCTTGAGAAACCGGCCTTGATTCTCAATGACTGCTTTGAGCAGAAAATCTACGGTTAGGTCCAGCCCTGGCAATTTATCCTCTAGCAGGCGCTTCTGAGCCTTTCGGCGTTCATCCTCCGTGCTGTTGTTACTCTCCAGAATGGTGAGTGCATGAGAAACAGTGATATCAAATGTCT
>NZ_JAMPKN010000031.1:0-39300 GCF_039962155.1 Trichocoleus desertorum AS-A10
TTGTCCAGATTGGACGCACCATACAGAAGTTGAGTTATCAAGGTTCTACCCCTGACCCTGCTTTATTTCAAACCTTGTGGAGGGGCTTGACTTGGGCAGGAACGAGTCGCACGCCGAGATACGTGTAATTCTTGATCACATCACCTTGAAATACAGGCTAGGGCAACACTTAGCTTTTTGTCCTTAGCTGTAATCCATGAAAACTTTGAATAGTACAGGTTTGGACTACTTATGACCTAAGTAGTACTTAGAAATTAGTAGTACACACCTATTTTCTAGCTTATCTGAAGCCTGAAACCTTGATTCTCTCGTTAAGTAGTTGTAGAGGGGCTCAACTAATCAAAGGTATGAACCCACGGGGCTAGCCCCAGCAGTTAGTCCGCCCCAAGGGGCGGGGAATGAACCCAAAGAGATTCAACAGGATCAGCTATGTTCTGTACAAAAGCTGAAAGTACGACGCATCAAGGCTTCGATGTCCATATGATAAATTTTTGCACGTATCTCGGCTCAATGCCAAATCCTTGCTCTAACTGCACTTCAGAAGTTGAGTAGTTGCGTGCCTGGCAATCACTCTGATTCGGAACCTGGCTGCGACAGATGTTCTAAAACCCAATTCAGTTTAAGCTTTCCACCTCACCTTGCACTTCTTTGCCCCTCTACCAGCTCAGCCCCTCATTCAAAACCGTAACTTTCTGTTTAAATGCGCCCGCTAGTCCATCATCCAGCTCCGCTGTGGGGGCTGCGAGTTAGAGGTGGGCTTTGAGCACTGCTGCTCTAATTTGATTTGTTCATCGCTTCAGTCGATTATCCCTCTTTTGTCACTCGCGAAAAATAATAAATAACAGTGATACAAGAGCACTGTTTCCACCAATTCATCCAAGCATTGCCCAACAAATTTTGGTGATTTCAGCTATTCTCTGGCAGGTCAGGTATTCTCTAGCAGGAGTGACAAAAGAGGGATAACCACTAAACTCAGAGGAGCGATCGCCCCTCCGAGCGTCTAGCCCTGCTGCCGCCTTCGCTTGCTTCACGCCGCTGTGACCTTGAAAGCTTGTCCTAGGGAGCAGTGACACTGGTTGTCCACTAGGACTAAACCGGACAAATTTTCTGGATGAGCCAGGGGCATGAAAGGGCGTGATCAAACCGCTGCAATCGCCCATTGAACTTCCTCAAAAACCTCAAGAAACTCACTAGTCTAGACACTCTAATAAAAAAGTTGAGGCAGGACTAGCGGCAAGGTGCGATCGCCCATTCGCTTGAGCACACCTTTGCACAAGACATCACCGATTGGCACCCAATGCCCCACCCTGACACAGCGTGTCACGCTGAAAGAAGAACCGAGAGTCGCAATCCATCACATCGGGCACCCTTCGGCACCTCTTGGAACCATCTGCGGATTGTGATGCTCCTGCCCCACCTTGCTTGGCGATCGCTACCCCACACGCGACAGTGACAATCTGTTTTTGCGCCATACCTAACGCCTCTCGTCGCGCGACTATCGCGTGACTGCGGCATCCCTGTCGCGTGACTGCGACACTGAGTAGAGCTACTTATCAATTCTGGCAATTTTCGTTATAGCTCAACTTCGACGCACTTCTGACGCACCCTTGACGCAGTTTGTGTGAATTAAAAAACCACAGCAGCAAGGTTGGGGGTGATACGGGTATTACAAATGGAATCCTTCACAAGTCTGCTCTAGAACTGCTGGCAGCTCAGTTCAGCCCTGCCGCGATCGCGACTCCTCCACATCAATTAAATTTTTGGGGTCTAAATCCACTGGCCACCTCTGGTTTTTTGCCGCTGACCCATAAGCGAGCAGAATTCGTGAATGCTCGCTCCACTACTATCTCTTTCCCCTGTCAGAGCACCCCATGACTGCTGCTGACCCGTTTCCCTGCTGAGTGTTGAGGATCGCTTGAACCCTAAAACTGAGGTTGTAGAGATCTACGAACACTGCTCCATTGGCAAACACAATTTCCTTTAGTTTTATCCGCACGGCGATCGCCTCCAAAAACACAGCAGTTCCATAGCGCGATCTACTCAATTCCATCTTGCTGACATATTGACTGGGTAATGTGAGGAGCCTGGGCCGCATCTCCAGCAGCGATCGGAAACCTTGCGGCGGTCAGCGTCTGTTTTTCTGGCATGCCTAATGCCTTCCTGCCAACTTGGTTGCCCACGGACGTTTGGATCAATTTCCAACCCCTTCTCCAAACAAGCTCCAAACGCTTTCCAAAACCTTCCAACCTCTTTCCGAACAAGCTTCAAATGCTTCCAACCTTTGCCAGGCACCCTTATAGCTCGTCAAAAGCAGAAAGAATCCGGAATTCACTTCCTAAAAGAAGCTGAAGAGCTAGACACGATCGCTGAGCAATACAAGCAGGTCGAGAAGCCTTGAATCGCAGGCTGTTAGCCGAAATTGGCGGCGTCGGCCCCACCAAGGGGAGGGCTACTAAGTGATGCCAGTTTACGCTACTAATCCTAAATGTTTCAGAACCGGCTCCGGCACAAGCTTTAAGACCTCCACCAGCATCGCGGGATCATCCTGTGCCGCCGAGATCATCCCCTGCACATCACTGAGACAATCCGGTGTAAACCAGCTAGCTAGGGAATCTGAAGAGGCACACACTAACGTAGTTCCTTTATTATTACGGTCACTGTTTACCGTATCAGAGAGATACATTTCGGTGAATCTGGCGGCATCTCGAGCTAGCCATGCTGCAAAAACGGCGTTTCGGCCATCCTCATGCCCCATGACTTGATAAACTCGGGTCTGTTTGCCCCTGGGTCCGGGTTGACCAATCATTTCCAGTCGTAACCCCAACTTCCTCAACATCTGGCGGGCCACCGTGACAGGGGAAGCGTTGGGATTGATTTTGAGGTCAAACAGCGCTTTGGTCTGCCACTCGTTAGCGGTCAGCCGCTCTCTCAGTTGAATCAAGTCTGCATCCGAGTTGCGGAGTTCACGTCCTAGGCGTAACAACTCTAGAATGCCTAGCCGCTC
The DNA here is from genome assembly GCF_039962155.1 of Trichocoleus desertorum AS-A10. Classification (NCBI taxonomy): domain Bacteria; kingdom Bacillati; phylum Cyanobacteriota; class Cyanophyceae; order Leptolyngbyales; family Trichocoleusaceae; genus Trichocoleus; species Trichocoleus desertorum. Next base: position 3,005 of record NZ_JAMPKN010000031.1, read on the forward strand.
CATTCCCACAATCTGCTGGATCAGCAAAGACCCTTTCAAGTCAGGTAACCATACCGAGCCATTGCCACTGGCGATCGCGTTCTGCAAAACGCGACTGTCTCGCTCCTCCAAATACTGGCGACCGAGGGATAAGTAGTAGTGCAGGCGAATCTGAGGCAGCCAACCCTTGTCATCCTTCTCAACCAAGTCAGCCGTCATCTCGATGCCATAGCGTTGATGGAGTTGATGCTTGCGAAGTTTGAATCGTTCCGTATCAGTCTTCGCCCGTTGCTGCTCCAAAACGGCTGCTTCGGCATCGGTAATTGCCTCTGCCTGCTCCACGCTTAGGCACTCTTCCCGGTGCCCTGCCGTGGCCTCTTGCTTCATGGCATCTCTTTCCTGCTCAAGTAGGTCTGAATCGGTTTCTGACTCTGGGCTCACGGAGAGGAGGGTATGTCCTTCCTCCTGAAGTCCTTGCAAGACGGTGTCTCGATACTTCAGCATTCCTGCATTGATGCGACAAGCCATCCGCGCCCAAGTGCGTTCATAGACTGGGTCAACGGGGGTAGCAATGTCATCAAAATCAGCGTTCATCAGTAGTTTCAGAGCAATGCGGACTGCTTTTTGCTGGCTCTTGAATAAGCTGCTGGGGTGAATTGCTCCATTACCGATGCGAGAGGAGCCACAGCGAGCGATCCACACATGACGGTCTACCCGTTCCCTCAGACGTGCTAGGGTCTGGCGCACTGAATCGGTCGCTCCCACGCCTTGGAAACAGCCCCAGACGCTATCGAAATGTCCAACTAGGTCGATGGACACTCCCGTCTCAATTGAGGGCGAAGCAATCACAATGTCGTACGCTCGCAGCACTTCATTGAGTTTAGAGATGCAACCATAAGCTGCATGTTGGGGATTGCTGATGGTCTCACTATCAATTCTGAGGATGCGCTTCTCAGGAAATAGACGGCGCAGGTTGCGTTCGACATTGCGAGTGCCCCAGGTGGACTGAGGCTTTTGAGCACTGAGTTGGACAAGGACGGCTTTGGAAGTGCTTTGTAGATGCACTTTCAAGCGGCTGTACCAAAGTGCCGGGGTGGTTTGGTCGTAGTGGTAAATGTTAGCGCCTTGCTCCGGCTGCCAATCGTTCCGCACAATCCAAGGAGTTAGCTCTGGCTGTCCCGTTAATCCCTTGATCAGATCAATAGACAAGTCCGTGAGGTCGGCATCGGATAGGATCACCCGCCCTTTACCAGCGGGATGCAGGGTATTGAGCAACAATTGCTTTAATTCCCGCAGCACTGCGATTCGATGACGCTTCACTTCTGTAGCCGCGTTGAGTGTGTGCCAGATGACTTGCTCCGCCTCATCCAGAATCACGAGGGGGTCTTTCCAGTACTCGGCTTTAAATTTTGCTTGCGACTGCGGATGCAAGGAATCGACACAGACCCCGTACCCGAGTAAAGACCCAGTCTCAGAGTCACGAACTTCCGTAACATAGTTGATGCCAAAGCGATCGCAGAGAGCTTGACCGAGTTGAATGCGGTGAGTCAGGATCAAGACTCGCTGCCCCTGCTCGATCGCCTCTTGAACTAAGGCAATCATCGCTTCCGTCTTCCCAGTGCCTTTTGGGGCTTTGAGGCAGATGAGCCTGGCTGAGTCTGGAATTGAGAGCTCCCCCAGATATCGCTGATTCACAACCACTTGGGCTCGATAGGTCAAGGAGCGGTAGGTGTGGACCAGCCACTGCTCTAGACTCAAGGCTTGCTCGTAAACTCGATCCCAAGCGGCTCGTCCCTGGTTCACCACCAAGTCATCCACGCCTTTGCCCTGCGCTGGGTCCCATTGGGCGATCGCGACCATGCCCCCTATTTTCGCTAGCAGTCCCGCCAAACTGGATAACGCCTTCGTGACCTTTTGCCGGGTCTGCTCCTTCACATCTTGGTCAAAGGCTAGAATGTGTTGCCTGCCGCTTTGGCAGAATCGCTGGACATCGGGAATCAGATAGGGCAGGACGGAATTACCTGATGCATCTTTACTACGATGCCCGCCATAAACGCCAAACAGAGCGATCGCTACATAGCCATCGCTGAGCAGACACAGCGCCTTCTTGCCACCTTCGGTCCAAACAATCGGAATTTCTGGATGCTCCTCTAGCCAACGCCAAAAGCTATCCCCCTCGGGAGGACAATCACAACCATAACGGGCCGCAATTTTACGGCGAGTGGCTTGGTCAATGACTGGCAGATAAGCACGGCTCCCGCCCTGGTAGACGCTTTCGTATTTACGGAACTGTCTCTTAGTGGCGTCCCAGTTCGGACAAGCTAATTTCGCTTGCCAACAGCTCATGTCTTCATTGAGGAAGAGAGCTCCATACTGCTGAGCATTCGCTTGGTGGCGGAAGCGACGAAATTGCCAGTTGAGGGCGTCGTGGAGGGGTGTTTCCACCTCTCCCCCTGGCAGTTGCTTCAGGTCTGGCTCGACGGCGATCGTCGCTTCAAACAGTTTGGGCTCAATCCCTGATTCCTGACAGAACTCTTGTTCGATCTTTGCCCTAAACGCCTCTAGCGATCGAGGCGCATGGCATGTGGCAGGCGGCAGCGATCGAGCCTTGCGGTCAAAACCTAGAACTCGAGAGCCCTTCATTGTCCACCCCCTTGAGCTTTAGGGGAGAGAGCCACGAATCTGATCAGAGCAACGACCTGCCCACAAGTAATAGAGCAGAGATTATCATCGAGAGCTGGAATGCTGACGAGTTTGTGGTGTTTAAGGCAAGTCTCGTCAGGATCTAAGAAGGTGACTGGGTTCGCTTCTTCTGGCTCAGACTGAATAGCAACTTGGTGGATAACGTAGCATGCAATCCGCTTAGCTTGAGGTTGAGGAGACTGGGATTGCGTTAGGGTTGATTTTGGATTGGATGGAGACTGCGACTGTCGCAGATTCTCAGAAGCTCCAAATAGTGGAAGTTGTGGCACTTGTCAGTTCCTTTGATTTGTGGGGGATCAAAGGAACCAGAGTCACCGAGGTTAACAACCGAACGAAACAACCACACCTGTGTCAGGAGGTCGCTTCGTCAAATCTTCAAAGATCGCTGAAAGTTGCGTCATATAAGCAATCCAGTGATATCCTGATGCAATCCCATAGAAGATGGGTTAGGATTGAAGACGAGGGCATCCAAGCCCTTCCGATTGAACGTCGGGTTTTGCTGGTCGGCAAAAATTAATCCCTGGTTCCGCTTATCGAACTCCCTCTGTCGATACCCGACGTTGGGAGTTCAAACTTTTAAACAATCTAAGCTGCTGCTTCTTGTGACTGACGGTGAGCGAGATACGCTCGCATGAAGTCAATCACCTGAGTTTGGTGGATCACATAGAAAGCTCCTCCTTTCTCTCTGCGGATAAATAAAAACTTTTGATTATCTACGTTAGCGTACAACTGTTCTTGGTGTTCGTCTAATCGGGTTTGTCCCCAAACAATTAAAACTTTTGCCATCGGTCTACGACTCCCTTTGGCAGTGCCGCCAAAGAAATTGCGCCTGTTCTTTCTCAGCCAAAACTCTTGCTCTGCGAGATCATCAAGGGGGTCAGGCTTCCATCGGCTCATGCCCTTCTGACCCCGCTTATGATACAGAGCTTCTTTGTTCTGGTTATAAACAACCGTTGAATCACCATGAGAGCGAATGGCAAACAGTAGAAATTCCTTACCTGGAAATCTAACAATCAAGTCAATCGGTTGAGCTTTGGGAGTTTTGTGGAGGGGTAACATTTCTACACCCAGCTCCTCAAAATTCTCCAAAATCAACTTCATGAGTTTGATCAGACGAGCCACTTTTTCCAATCTGACCATTGGTTTCCATGCCAGCAGCAATCCAAGTAAGCCCACTGAGAAGGTGGTCAATCCAGTCAGAATGGAGCCGAACCCGATTGAAGTGATGACAGCAGATAACTCGTCCTTCTCTAACTCAAGTTTTTGAAGGGCTTCCCGGTTGTCGAAAGGTGCGACATATTCGGCTATTTCCTGCTCCTGAATCCTTTCCTGGAGTGTTTCCAGCTCTTTGAGGACGGCCCAGTTATCGATCGTTTCAGGGTAGTCCTTGCTTGGCGTTTGCAAGATAGGTGTCGTTGACATTAACTCTGACTCCTCCCTGCTAAGCAAACCTGATTGGCTGTCAAGCTTAAGCGCTTGAAAGTTGGAGACTGAATGGGGTCATCTCCTCGCACCGATTCATACCGCTCCTCGGTTTGAGCGCAGATGTCGATATATTCCTCAAAGCTCACTCTCGGTCTAACTACTGCTTGTGTCATGGCGATCGCTCCTGCACCCCTACAAACATGCTCATGCCCTTGCTGCCAGAACTTGACTTACAGTGAGTTTTAGATCAGGAAGAACGGATGAAGCGACTATCTCGCTCTCCACAAACTCTCTGCCCTCATAAATCCCCTCATCCAGATTAAAAACTGTGACCTTTTCCTGAATGGGGTCTACCACCCAATACTCAAGGATATTGAGTACTGCATACTCAGCACGTTTTGCTTTGTAATCTTGGCTTTGAGTGCTTTCACTCACAACCTCAGTCACCAGAATTGGAGGTGGTTCATACAACTCAATCACTGCTTCGCGGTCGAGCATGGTCTCCCACTGCTCTAATGCGAGAACCACGACATCCGGGATTCTGGCGGTATCCCACCGCCCAGCACGGGGAGAACGTACCCCGATCGAAAATAACTTGGAAGTCCAAGGCTTGCTTTGGCGTGAGATTTCAGCTTTGAAGTTGTCATTGAGAAAGCCTACGATCGCGCCGTGCTTCCCTTTGCCGATGTTCATTGGGATTAATTCACCGTCTACCAATTCATAACGGGTGTCAGTCCCATCGTTATAGGTGAGCCACTCAGTAAAAGTAAATCGTTGCTTAACTACTGCTTGTGTCATAGCAGCCTCCTATACCGTCGTTATAACAGGGGTGCACTCCAGGTTTGTCGCTAATCGAAATTGCCCTTCCAGAACTAATTCAAAATCAGTTACAAACTTTGACCGTTCGCCTGGATTAAGTTGGGTTACATAGGGGTAGGCAGAAAGAACAGATTGTTGAGTTAGCAACTGCTTCATCACATCTAGCCCATCGTCTCCCTGTTCAAACCATAACTCTCTTAAGTTTCGAGAGCGAGCTTCAGCCTCACTAACTTGAAGTAGTTGGTTCATTGCCTGGTTTGTCCAAACTTGCCAGTCGCCTTCCATGAGCACTAAAGATTGAGGGTAATTAGACAAAATCATACGTTCACCTAATTTCAAGACTTCAATCTCAGGTAAGTTGTGCGGATAAGGTATTTCTAGACTATCGCCTTCATGAGCAAGTGATGCCGAAATATGCCAAGCCATTCGGTTTGCGCCTATCCAAGTTAACAGCAACGCTCTCATGCCAGCTGCTAAGACCTGGGAGGCCAAAAATTTATAATTCTCTCTCAGAACCTTAGCGTCTTCGCGAGTGAGGCACTGGATGACCAGCAATCGATCGCTCTCATTCTCCCATCGACTCACAGCCCGATAAAGGGCAGTCCCAGCTTTATGTAAACCCTGCCGAAATGCCTTGATAGCACACTTAAATGTAAATAAGCGTGCATCGTGAAGTGACACGATTTGATGGGCTTGAAGAACAAGGTTTTGACGCTGATTACTCATAGGATCACCCCCCGTTTGTGTGAGTGGTGTTTTGGCGATGATGGCTGCAAGAGATTGCTTTCAATTCATCAAATGTCCATCTAGAGCCATCTGACTTTGTTAGCACTAGCGTTAGGTCTAGCAACTGCTCCTCTGCTGGTTGATCCCCATTCCGCAATCGAATCAATGCTTCAACCGATATATCAACCTCTTGAGCTAATCGATCAATCGGCCAACGTCGATTTTTGAGTTCAGCTTCAATTAGGTCGGCGATCGAGTGGGAGTCAGTACGCCTACGAATGAGTTCTGTAGCTGCTTCTGCTAATCGGGCTAATTCGTTAAGAGATAAAGTTGGAATCCAAGATAAGACTTTGTTAATAGTCAAAGGTTGGTCTGTTTGAGGAAGATTCGCTAGTAACTCGTCTAGCTCAACTTCGCCAGCAAGATAGCGGGATAAATCCTCATCAGCACACCCTAGATAAGACACCAAAGCCATGCGGTTTCCACCTCTGGGCGTTTCGACATCTCCAGAGAGCCATCCAGACAGAGTACCAGGGTCAACCTTAATATCCCGACTGAAAGGACGTAAGCCTTTTCTGCCCTTCAGTCTGGAAATTAACTCTGAGAGTCTGCTAGTGCTTTCTGCCACGAAGTGAATGCATATATCAAACATTCTCAAGCATAAGCCCTAAATTCAGTTTAACCTTAATCTAAACATTAACAACCAGAACGTTTGATTTTGTTTGACTTAGTGTTAGCATAATTCGTAAGTGAACGAGAAACAAGTCGTAACGAACGCTGCAAACGCCTTACGACCGCCTACGAATTTTTTAAGGAGAATACGCCTAATGGACAAAACCTTTGACGCCAGTTCTGTTCAAGCTACCTACGAATCCCCTGCGATCGACTTTTCCCGAGTGCCCAAACGTTCCTACGACCCTTCGCACAGCCCTGCTACGAACGAGAGCTTAGACGGGTGCGAACAGGGCTTTGAAGAGTCTGAACTGCCTGAACCTCGGTCTAGCAAGAGGGATGAGTTACTGAAGATTGACCATTGGAAACCGACAGAACCTCAGTTTTGTAAGGCGATCGCGGAACATTACCAGCAAGGGAAGCGGACGATTCAGAAATGGTTTGTGGATCTCAGAGAAATTGCACCTTGGTTGGCTGAATCCGAGTTGCGTCTCAGCGACGATCGCTACACTCCCCTAGCGGTTGAACTTTTGGGCGATCGCTACTTTGCCGGTTCTAAAAAGAAGTGGGCGCAAGTGCTGACAGAACGCTTTGGCGATCGCGCTGCCGCCAATGCTCCTAGTCCGGAAGCGCCAGCAATTCGCCCAGAAGTTTTACCCCGCGAGGATCAACCAGCGCCTGTAGAGCGGACTGCTGCATCATCACTTGTTCCTACAGGTGTGAACTATCTGACTGCGCTGGAGGAAGAAGAGGCGGAACTGCAAGTCCTGGAAGCCCAGGAAGTCGAGCTTTTGAATCGAATGCACCAGAGCTACACCCGCTTGAATCAGAATCAAGCGCAGTGGGACAGAACCGCAGACCTGAGACGACAACGACTACTGCGGCAAACGCGATTGGAAGCTGCGGCCTTGGCCACAGAGCTAGAAGCTGAGTTTGAAAACACCTTACGAGAAACCCAGTATCAGATTCAGCGGGGCAACGTTCCAGCGCCGGGAAAGCCGCAAGCGCAAAACCCCCCCTCGCAATCAGCTTAATCGTCCTGACACTGGTTTCAATCCTGGTGCTTTGGGCGATCGCCCCAGTGCTCTCATCACTGCAAATACCGCAAGTTTCACCCCACACTGGCTCAACTCAATGGAACGCTTCACCGCCACCGAAACCCTAGCTTTCCAAAATTTGGCGCTCAACACTGCTGTAGAGGAGGTTGAACGCGCTGCTGTGAATTGTGAAATTGCTGGCTTTGCCACCTCAATCGCAGCTCAGGAAACCCAACTTGCCTTCATTCGCTACCAACAAGCCAGAATTGCCCTCGCCTTCAAAGTCCTTCACTCTCAAACTCCATGAACACCTTGCTAGCAACCCGACGACGCTCCTAGCAGCAATTCAAACTCGATGAATCACCATGCTCAACACAACTCCTCACCCCGCGATCGCCCTAGAAATCACCCTTCCAGAGCCCCTCTTTGACCAACTGCAACAAGTGCTAGATACTCATCCGACTGAGAGCCTGGATAGCTTGACTTACAAAGCCTTAGCGGTCTATCTGCTGCACCTCAAGACATTGGAAAGCAATTGAATTATCCCAGTGCTCGCCCTCCTCACCCAAAGGGGTGAGTACCTTGCTCAAATTCCTGCTACTGGAGGCTTTCAACCATGCAAGAGTACCTACAGCAACTCATTCCCCATCCCCAAATGGGCTACTTATTTCCCCATCGCACTGCTGTGGCCGCCTTTCGAGTCCCCAATGAATACCAATTGAATAAGCATCGTCCCAAGCTGGTCGAAAATCAGCATTGGTTCAAGATTAGAGGCGCTGATCACATCGATCGCGTTTTTTACTCCTTGGCTGGACTGTTGTTGCTGGCTGATTTAGTCGCCACGCCGCAGGCTCAAGCGTTTAAGCAAGCTCTAATGCAGCACTGCCAAGGTGGAGCAATGGTCAAAGCACCTCCCAACTTCCTATATCAGCCTCCCAGCATTTCAACCGCACTGTACGCAGAGCCCGTGGCTCAAACTACCTTTGAGTCTGATCCAGACGAATATCTGACTCCGGCTGATCCGGCTTATGCGATTGCCCAGTATCTTCAGCCCCAAACTTCTTGGGGAGCTGAGCCCGCGATCGCTCCCTCTACCACTACGACTTCCGAGATGCACCAGCACTCGCAGGATACGGCTGCTCTCATTTTTCAGGCTCAGCGTGTCGCGAGTGAGCAAATCTTCCAAGCCCAGCGGTTAGTAACAGAGCAGCAAAAAACACCGGACGTGCAGGTCACGGTTAACTTGTGGCGCAAATGGAACGCTTGGGTGGACCAACAAGACATCTTTGCCTTCTCGTTAGTGGCAGCAGGAATGATTGGGCTGGCGGGTTTCGGGAGTTGGTTGCTCGTGAGCAGCGCGGTTCGTCATGCGCCCGCTCCTGCCTCTCACTACAGCCCTCAAAGCTACTGGAGGTAGGCAGTGGGAATGACGACCTTCATCGCCACACTGTTGAACTTCTACTGCCGCGATCGCCTGTCCCCTAAAGCCTCATTACCAACACCTTAAAGAGGAGATTTTCAATGACTGACCCTTCGCGCAAATCTCGTTCCCGTTCCGCCAAAAATGGTTCCAACCCTCTGGATGCTATCCTTTCGCCCCTCACGGGTGGTCATGGGGGCGTAGCTAATTTCAACCTAGGTGAAGTGGACCACGGTTTGAGCTTTCCCGAATTCAACCCCAATGACCACTTTGCTTCAGACTTGTTCAGCGACTCTTCCTCCTTGCCCCGCACCTCCAAAACTGAGGCAGATGTCGCTTGTGCCTCAATCGAAGAAAAGCGTCAAACTCTGAGAGTGGCTCAAGCCAACATTGCGTTGAACCAGGATGCCGCTGGCACAGGTGTGGCCTTCCAGAAGTTTGTGGGCACCGTGATTGACTATGGCACCACTAAAGTCAACAACCACACCAAATTCATCAACTATCAAACTGCTCGGACGAACCTTGATACGGCTCAAACCAAGTGGAGCCAAGCTCAAGAGCGCTTGATTCAAGAACAAGCGGTTTTAGACGGCATGGTGGAGATGACGCCGCTGATTCGGGAGGAATGGGAACAGAAAAAAGCGCTTAAAGCCAGTCGAATTGCTGACCTGAAACAATCGGTGTTTGAAGCAAATGCCAAGCTCGATGCCGATATTCGTCAACTGGCCAATGCCACTGTTTAAGGGAGGAGGCAGCAATGGAACGAGCCGAACTCCTACAACAACTGAAACAGCCGAAGCTGATTGCCGATATTGCAGCGGGTTCAATTGCGGTGTTGGGACTGTTCGGCTGTTTCAGTGAGTCTCCCTTCACCCGCAATCTCTCGATTGCCGCACTGATGGCAGGTGTCGGCACTGTGGGAGCCAATAGCGCGATCGCCCAGCTCTACGCAGAGTGTGCCTTGAATGTGATGGACAAAGAGCTCAGCCGCCAGGACAACGTTCTGGAACTGTCAGAAGCACAGGTGAGCGAACTCACCCACAAGCTGGAAGAGTGGAAAGCCTTCTGGGGACACCAGCAGAGACATGGAGAAGCCCTGAAGCTGCAACTAATGCAAGCCCAGACTGCCTTGTTTGAGCTGCGCTCTGAAAATGGAGAGCTTAACAGCCACATCGCGCTCTTGGAATCCAACATTGAAGCTTGGCAGCAACGCATTCAAAGCTTGAGTATTCAGCAGGAGCGCGATCGCCAGCAAGCTCAGGCATCAGTAGACGCTTTAGGAGTTGGGGTCAAAACGACGATGGCAGCAGCAGTGGTTGAGTACCGCGATCGCCTGCTGGGTTCCATTGAAGCAACTATTGGCCAACGCCTCGACTTGGTACCACAGCTAAAACGCTTAGCAACAGAGGTGAAGCACGTCGCTACGGACCACCTCAACCACATCACAAACCTCTCCCCTTCCAGCAACCTTCCAGCATTTGTCGATGAAGCGTTGAGGCTCTTACAGCAGGAATTTGAGGAGCTTTCCGCCCTCAAGGTGAAGTATCGCAACGTCATCAACACTGGGGACAAGCTGCATTACCAGTCCCAACTGGCTGAGAAGGCGGTTGAACTTGATGAATTGCAGCAAGGATTAGCGCGATTCCAGCAGGACTTCATTCCCAGAAGTCAGCATGAAGCGATTTTGAGTGAGTTTCAAGTCAAAAAGGATGAAGTGCTCAATTCTCTGGCTCAACAGGTGGAAGCCCTGGAAGTTGAGCTAAATGGGGATACCGATGCCTACATGCAAAAGCTGCTTCAGCAGCTTGACTGGGCTACCCGTGAAATTGCCAACCTTAGAGAACAGGTAGACCAATTACGCAGGCCGCAGACTTTCAGCCCAGCCACCCGAGATGACCTGCGAATGGGAAATCAAATCATTGAATACTTCTGGCTGCATGGCATTCTCCTAGACCGTGCAGGTAGCGACTATCGTAAGCATGAAGCCATTCTTTACTTCCACAGCGATCGCAACCCACGACTGATTTTGTCAGGGGAGTTAAACGAACACGCCGAGAAGTTACCGCAGATTTTGCGCTGCTTGAACGTGCCAAAGTTTGCCTACGATTCAGAATCAGGTTTGATGAGCGTGAAGCTGGCTCTGTCTCGGAAGCCACCGCTTGGCGTTGAAGACGTGTCTCGGCTCTGGAGACCCAAATCACAGTTTGAAAAACTGGCAGCTCAATGGATTCGAGTGCGAGTCACCGGCGGGAGTGAGGCAGGGAAGAGCCCCACTGCCGAAAATCTCGCAGTGTGCTTGCTCAAAGCTCACCCAGGCCAAGTCAAGCTGTCCAATCCTCAGTACCACAGCCGCAAAAACTACTGGTCTATTCCCGTCACCTGGACATCGCATAAAGAATCAGTGGCAGGGATGAAAGAATTAGCCGATCGCGTGGAGAGACGTTCTACCGGAGCGGAAGGATTTGAAGAGTTTGTGCTGTATATGTTTGATGAAATTGATAGCACTTTTGTGAAACACAAATCAGCTTCTCAATATGTTCTGTCTGCGGTCAAACAAGCCTCCCACCAGAATCTTGGAATGGTTTTTATTGGGCAGAATGCGAATGCGTCTGAGTACCCAGGCATGGATCGAAGCGACTTTGAAAACTGCGTGAATGTGCATATTGGTAGCAACGCAAAACACGCGATCGTCAACTCCAATATGTCATCTGAATTGAAATCAGAATTACAGAATCAGTATGACAAGTTAATGGAATTTTGTGAGGCTAAAAATGCAGAGCTGAGTCTGGATAAAACTGACCCCCAAGCTTATCGTTTCGCTCTGGTAATCGAGCCGCAGAAGAAACCCTATTTCATTGAGCTCCCTCACTTTGGATGTTATGGATTTGACCAAGTGCTCCCGGTAGAAACAGTGGATGGAGGTCAAGCATCCAGCTTGCAGCCCAGTGCATCCATCTGCATCTTTGAGCCCGCAAACTCTGATTCTGCCGTTGCATCCGAGATGGCATCCGCGTCCTATGTAGGGGTTGGATGCCCGAAGTGCAAAGAGGGAATTCTGACCCGCACTAAAAAGAATAGAGGTTCGCTGTTATACGTCTGCGACACTTGTGGAAAATCCACTTCTGAAGGGCTCATTGCGGCCCACTTAATCACTCAAGCCAACACACAATAAATGATGACAAGATATCTACGTGAATTGTGGTCAAATTGTTGGTTTTAGTCTAAAAGTTACGAGAACGCCGATACCTTCTTGAGGGGTTGTGCAAAGCACCCAAGTTTGAACCAAATTAGTTAACAAAATAATCGGCAACTATCGACAGAACACAAGCTACTATAGCAATCTGATCTGAGTTATGAGAACTATCAAGCTCAATATCTTGTATTAAGTCACGTTTGCCCCACGTCTCATTTAGTATTGCTATAGATTAACTCGTAACCTGTTAATCTAGTAACTTTATTACTTGCTGCTTACTGGCACAACCATCAATAATTAATCTACTACTTCGTGCGCAACCTCAGCTTTAGTCTGCTTAATCTCAGTACCAAGTTCCTCCAGTTTTTTATCACTCATACACTGGCGTACTTTAGGAAAGAGACTGTTCTCTTCTTCATCCAAATGATTCAGCATAAACTCTTGTAGTCCCCTAACTTTTTCTTTGAATTTAGATTCATTAGGGCTTATAGATTTAATTTCCAGAACCATTTGGTCGCCTTTGTCATGCTCTTGGTGACCTTTATCAATCAGTTCCTGAGTACCTTCACAATTGCTTGCTTCTGGGTATAGAACTTGCTCTTCGGCTTCAGCATGTATAGTTAGAATGTTGCCGAGTTTCTCAAAATTATCCTCTAACTCTTGGGGGTCATCAGTATTCTCAATATTTGAAAAGAGACTTCTAATCCTGGCATGATCCTTTTCTAACGTTTCAATACCGTCCATTTCGTCTTTACTCCTTTTCTGACATTGCTTTGCTGAACTACCAAAAGATTTCTTTGTTGCTATAACAAGTTGAACTTGGTAGTCGGCTGCTTCTTCTTGCTTCCTCAATTTAGGTGTCGCAGACCGAAAATACCTAAGCACAAAGACATAAATGAACGTCTCTGCTGCAAGCAGACGGAGTATCACTTCGATACACCTCACACGCTTCGCGGCTCGGCTGCGCTCAACAGCGCCCATTCGGACTGCTGTGCCTCATTGCGCGATCTGGGCTGATAGTCGGGCACTGGTTGTGCATCTTTGTAACCTCCTGAAGTTTCCATAACAAAGTAGCTGTTTCGCTCGGGAGCATGTCACCTTTGCGAGGTTGGGTGAGATCCTCGAAGCGATTGCTCAAATTCTGTACGATGAAAGCGACCCAGAAGCGATGCAAACACTCGAAGGCATCGAGTTGACCATCCGAGAGAAGATACAGGCGCATGTTAGTCCAGAATTGGGGTGTTTTTTATCCGAACGGTTAGCGGCACGCAAAGCGGCAGAGTGCGAACCCTAAAAAGTACGCTGGGAGAGTTAGCCATCACAACAGAGCAAGCGAAAAAATTGAGCGTTGCTCCCTACCGACAGTTGAGTCCGCATCTGGAGAACTGTTGTCTACGTTTAAGTGCCAATGTGTCGTATGAGCAGGCAGAGCGGGATGTTGCCTATCTCACCGGGATTCGAATTCCGGCTAAAACTCAGCAGCGCTTAGTGCATCAGCAGACGTTTGAAGTTCCAACGGCAGAACAACCGATTGCCCAACTGAGTGTAGATGGTGGAAAGGTGCGAGTGCGAACGCCCCTAGGAGAGGAATGTCAATGGCGAGATTACAAAGCCATTGCCACTGACCAAGGACTCAGTGCCAATTTTCAAAACAATGCCCAGCTGATTGCATGGGACAATGCTCAAGCCCTAGAGAATCCGTTGACTTGCTGAGGCGATAGACATGCCGGAGTTTGGAACATCGTTGCTCAAATTGCGACCGCACAACAGCGTCGCGAGATCCTCGATGGGTATCATCTCAAAGAGAATCTCCACAAGGTCGGTGGTTCCATCAAGCGCCTCCACCAAGCCGAAGCCCTACTGTGGACGGGGAAAGTGGATGAGACCATTCTCCTGTGTGAGCACTGCCAGAAAAAACAGGCACAGAACTTCTGTGAGTACTTACGCAAACATCGCTATCGCATTGTCAATTACGATTACTTTCAAGCGGAAGGGCCTTGTTCGTACGCCTTTGGCGGAGCGAAGCGCTATGGTTCGGGTGCGGTTGAATCTGCCATCAAACAGATTGACCGTTGCGTTCAAATATCCGGTGCACAGTGGAAGCGTGAGAATGTTCCGCAAGTGCTGGCTCATCGCTGCGCTTATCTCAATGGGCTAATCGGTCTCCAAGACTGACATGCTCCCCATTCCAAACCCCTAAATGGCATGCCGTGTCACACCTAAGTTAGGCGTTTTAGGTTTGACAGTGACCACCGAGCTCTCAGCATTATTTTAATTTTGGAAGCCTCTCAAGCTCTGCAAGTTTTGCCTTAAGTGCTTGTTTGAAAGCTTTAATTTCTTCTAGTTGCCAGTTCTCCACAGAAGTTGTCTGCAAGTTTTTAATTACACGCTGGGATAGGGGACGAATAGGTGATGTGTCAGCATTGTGTGTTTTGAGCAACTCACTAACTAGCGCACGGGTCTCGTTCAACGATAGATTTTTATCGGCTACTTTTCTGGCAGCCTCAGTTCTTATCCTTGCTGCTGTTTCATCTCCTATATTGAGTTTTTCAGCAGAAAGTTTGTTGAGTTCTCTAACCTTGCTAGCATCTAAACTAAATTCTCGAACCACTTCCTTGAGGTCGTTTGCGATCGCCAGCATTGGAAAGACATTTGTGCTGATAGATGATGGATTCAATTGATAGTCCAACAGCGTTTGCAGAATGCTAAGTTCTGCCTCTTGTTTCAGTTCAATTGTCTCTAGCCAATCATGCTGCTCATCTCTTGATGCAATGGTGATAGCTGCCAACTCTGAGAGCTGCTTGTTGCGTTTTAATCGTTGCAGGCATGTGTTGAGAATGGTTGGAACGCGATCACGTTCTTCTTCTAAGACTGGATGACGGTAAATAATCTGGTTGATTAAACATTCTGCTAAATCAAGAGGATGTAGGTCTTTTCGGTGGAGAGAAGTTGACAAAGCCTGACTTTGAATTTCCTGAATATTGATTTCCTCTGTTTCTAGCGGAATAATGACAGCTTTGAGTGTTGGCCACGGAATTAAGGAGGCTGCTCGCCACCGGCGTTCCCCGTCAAATATCAAATAGCCTCCCTTCCAGGGAAGCAAAATTACTGGAGTGTGCTGCCCTTCTTCCTTCAACAGCTCAGCAAGTGCTTTTAGTTCGGACTTTGGGAACGTTTGGCGAGGTTGAAAAATGTTGCGCTGCATTCGTGAAATCTCAATTTCTTGAACTCCGCTTTGGACAGAGAGCTGTTGGGTTAGCTCTTGAACTTTCGCCTCTAGTTCTAGTTTCTCTGATGCAGCAAGTTTCAGGCTTTTTAGCTGTACAATTTCAGCTTCCAATTCTTCTACTCGGTTCGATAATTGGTAAACTTTTTGGGTTTGCCCAGCTTCAGCAAAAATTTGACTGGCTCCGATTGGTTTAGGTCTTGCCATTACTTCCCCTTCAAAACTTCAATAATGCGAGACACAATTGGGTCAAACGATCTGACGATCGAATCTCCAGGTTGGTAAAGGTGAACAGGTAGCCCTGTGCCACTAGCGCTTAAGATAAAGCCTGACTCCCTGATGGGAGGGAAACAGGTGATGCCCATCTGCTGTAGTTGGTAAGGAATCGTTTCAGTTAACTCAATATCTGTTCGTTGTTTTCCCTGTTTATCAAGACCTAGCAGGTTACGATGAGCTGCAAACTTAGAAACATTTACTCTAGAAGGCACAAACCCTAGAATTTCAGGTTTGGGGCGTAAGCGAAGCGCTTCAATCTTCTGATAAAACCAATTCACCATTCCTGCTGCGCCAAAAGAGTCTTTATACTCTGGCTTCAAGGGCACCAGAATATGAGTCGATGCAGCAAGGGCAATCAGCCCCATTGGCTCTAATGATGCAGGAGTATCTAAAATAATGATCTCTGCATTAAGTGGATAATCTTCCAGCCTGTCTTTCAATACCTCATATCTACGCTCGTAGAGATGCAAGCTGCGGATGATTTCTTCTAGTGGTGCTCCGCCCTGTATCACCTGCACGTTATCTATGTGGTCCTGCCAAATTTGTACTAAAGGATAGTTTCCTTTAAACTCTGGTTTAAAGACATCTGCGAGAGATTCTTCTTTTTCAGGAGCAGTTACCTTTCCTGTAAACAGGCTCAGCGATCCGTTTTGATCTAAATCAACCAATACTACTCGATGCCCTTTCTTTCCCAGTGCATATGCTAAATGAGTAGCCAGTGTTGTTTTCCCAGAGCCCCCGGTATTGCTCTCGATCGCAATTCTAATTTGCTGGGTAGCCTTAGGCATAAGAGTTTAGTTATGTACCATAACGTTAGAGTACATAACACTGTACCCTAACGTTATGGTACAAGTACCCCCACTATGAGCTTTTGAAGATAAGGATTCTGCAAAACACGCGGGCTGGAGATGCCGGAGCTGCAACTGAGGGGGGCGATCGTGACTCCGAGCTTTCGAAATTACTAGCACTTGAGCAGTAGCTCTGGTCTTAACCAGGGAAAGTCTAGAGTGGATGAAAAAAGGGCGATCGCCTATGACAACTGGTAGGGAAGGGTGTGCTGGTATGCTGGCTCGACTAGCGGAACTCATTCAAATGTCCGAGGACCCAGAAGTGAGGGAAACACTAGTTGAGGCCCAAGCATTATTACAAAATGCGATCGCCAATGCCTCTGAAGCTGAACCCGCAGCGATCGTTCGTCTGTTGCAAGAGTGTTTGAATCACGGGAGCGATCGCCGGGAGTAGTGGTGGAGCAGCCTCACGTCGGCACGATCTCTTGATTTCTGGGTTTGCGAGGAACATTGCCGGAAACAAACAGGGCCATATTGTTTGTAGTATGTCTTCAACTATTGTGACTGTAAGCGATCGCATTATTGACAATGCCGAAGTTCACTCATTTTCGGCATTGTTGCTAAGCATTAACGGCTGAGTTGAGTGGCGGCAAATAACTTTTGCATCATAACCAACGTCTTGATTCCGTCGTTCCAACGTCGCGTTTATACCGTTTTAAGTCGTTGTTTCCTCTCTGTGCCTATGGACAATTTGAATCGATGGACGCAGCTTAACCTGGAGGTTTTGCTGTTCGGACAAGGTAATCTCAAGAATTTCACTACCCTTTTCTTTGAGAACTTGTATATCTTTCACTCCCATCGCCTCAAACTCATACAAACAATGTCCACGATGTTTGAGAATAATCCTGACATCTTTGTAGACTGGATGAATTGCACACGACAATGACAATTCCCCGTCTTCAACCAAATAAACTGAGTCATCGTATACCCAAGGAACAGAAGGATCTAATCTTTGAGGCTCTACCTCAAAGAATGACAAAAGCTCCCAATCCTCAGCACTGATGTATCTCATGCCCTGACCAATCTACTCCGCGATCGCCCCATTGTAACTTCAAGGTATCGTCTTCCCAACGATCTCACATTACCTTGACCTCAAACACAACAGGTAAGCTGTCGGTGCGGCCCTACCGATAACTCAGGCGGCATAACTATTATTAGAGGGAAAGTTTCGGCATAATTACCTGAAATAGGGGAGTTATGCCGAAACTTTCTGTATATTTTTCCCGCAAAACTCCCCTTTTCATCAGCCTATTAGCTCCAAATTTGTAATTGGCTGTGATGTCTGAATTGGAAGAGCGAGCCTACTGCTACTCCCTCCTAACCTAAGGTAAGAATCTTCAATCTGAAACCTATTAGTAGTAAGTTTTTTAAGTATTCTTAATGGCTGAAATATCAACAGGATCTCAATTAGTTGAATGAATAATCGGACGCTACGATCATCATCTCCATCCGCTCTACTACTGAATCCCACTTTTGAAAATCTGAGCTCCCATCGCCGTGGTAATGAGCGGGCGTTTCTTCCCTTAAAGGAATGTAAGCCTTGTAATATTTAAGACAAGCATCCAAGAAACCTCTATTATCTTTGTCATGTTTCTTTGCTAAAAATGCCGATCTTAATTCTGCTTCAGTAACTTGCCTGATGGAGCTTTTGAATCGGTGTTCGTAGTTACTCCAATCATCAAATTCAGAGTCTTCTATCTGAATATTCCAATCATTCTTAAAGTCTTTTCCACACTCAAATCCAAACAAATAATGTTCAACAAGTTGGTCCTTGCGAAAAACCTTAAATTCATTGAAAGAAGCATGATGAGAATCATGAAAGGTAATGCTATCAGTATTTAAGAGCAGAGCTAATGCAGAAGCGATCGAATCCCCGGTATCTGAAAGAGGCAGAATAGTTCATTGATGGTTGAGATATCGCCAAAACGGAACTACCCAAAGTACTGGAGGTAATGATTTATCAGGTCTTGATTTTCTAGCTTGTCGTTGTCGCTCAACCTCTCTCCACGAAGCATCATTAGCGGCAACATAATCAGCAAGTTTGCATTGAGATCTCAACTCAAGCTTAAAATATTGCTGGATAACAACATTGACAGCTTCAACGGATGCTTTAACAAGAACACAGTTGTCTAGCGCATACTTATCACAGCCAAGTTTTTGAGTAACAGAAAAATCTTTAGCCATCGAAAGGTATGACTTTAATCTGGTGTAGAACTTTTACCAATAACCTAAGTGTACGTTTCCACAGATCCATCAAGCCATATAACTTCTATCAGAGTTCGAGATGCTGAGATCGAGAGTGGGATCTCTCGCCTGGATGGCTTTCCTGATGCTTCTGCTTTTCTGGGTCTAGTGGCTGTGGCAGAGCTTGCTGGCATAATCGTTCATGGAATTGCTCGATCGCCGTACAGTCCTGTTCAGTCAATCCATAGCTCTGATACTTACCCTCTGAGTAGCCCATTATCAGGCGATCGCGGTGAAAGAGTTCCGGTTGACCTTCCTCACCCAAGCGAATCTGGTAGTCCTCAAAGGTTGCAGCCTTAAGTTTGCCTCTACCCATCTTCTCCCGGTTCCATATTGCTTGAATTTGAGGTACCAGGCGATGAACATATTCGTTTTGTACCCTCAAAATATCTTCAACTGGGTCAAGCTCAACTATCCCTTCAGTTATCAACTGGACCCCAAGTCGTTTAACGTCGCGCTCCCTCTCTAGTCGCTGCTGGAGCGCTGGGAGTGTGTAGCCTCGGCCCAGTTGAGATCCTGACATCCGTATCATTTCGCCTTTAGTATCCGCTTGCTCAAAAATGATGCCTGGTTTGCTGGGGCGATCGCACTCCCTGAGTGTAATACCGTGGTTTTGCAGCAACGCTGCTTGCAGCTGCTCCAGGTTATGCCCCGGAATTGCCTCTTGATCAATGGCATTTTGCATTACGACCATTACAGGGGGAATTCCAGTTTTCTGCCACGCCTCGACTTGTCTGCGAGTGGGCGATCGGCGTTCGATTTCGTAAGAGCTTTTTAGAGGTTGAAGTCCGTATTCTTTTTCAGTTTCGCGACAGATGCGCTGGCTGCGCTCGTGGTCTTGCCAGGTTGAAATAGCTCGACCATCTAAGAGATTGATGCGACTGGCCACGAAATGCGTATGCAGATGCTTCGTATCTTCGTGGACCGCACAGAACCATTGATACTCGTATAGTTCCATTTCAATAAACTCATTGACCTGCTGTTTGTATGCAGTTTTGTCTTCACGTCGCAGCAATTCTGGCTTCCTTGCTGATACCACTAATCCTGCAAAGCGAGCGATCGCTCTCTCTTTCAAAAACTCGTCACTCAACTCCTGAATCACTGCATCCTCATAGCTATAGGCATCAATCAGGTGGTAAACAGGCCGCTCAATTCCAGGGTTTAAGTCGCGTGATAGGAGGAATTCGCGGGAGATTGTATCCGAATCGGAACCCATTACGGTACCACCGAGTAACCGTGCCGCTTCCTTGTCGAGCACGTATTGAGTGGTTTCTCTAAAGTTGTGATTCTGCAACGTCTTCCCAATCATGCTTCGTTTCCTCCTGATTGGTATGCTTGCCCGAGCTCAATTGCAGCCCAATTTCTACCAGCAGTTTCTCCAGCCGTTCCAACTGCTCTAAGTAAGCGGCAGTGAGGAGTAAATCTCCGTTTTGCTTAGCGGCTATATTCATTGCCTTCGCCATTTGGTTGCAGTTCGCTCTGAGTTGAGCGAGCTGAACGTAGGCTTCGCGGTTAATTTGAGGGGCGATCGCCCGAGGGCGAGGAATGCCAGATCCAAACACTTTGGCTCGCACAAAAGCTGAGAGGGTGACCCCCTGCCGTAGCTCTTCTAGTTGCCGTTCTTCCGCTTCAGTGACGTAAAAGCGCTTGGCGATCGTTCTGCGTTGATGCAGCTCAGAATCTCCTAAAGCCTCTCGAATTTCGCCTCTGAGTTCCGCGATCGCCTGATCCATCGACTCAAAATTAGGCATAACCCTCCAACTCGCCACCGAGCCATCAGAATTCTGTACTAACACTTCTGGATGGATTTCGGCGGACTCGGGGGCGAAAAGCTACTGCCCAAATTCAAAGTTTTGCTAAGACCGTCTTCTGAAGCCGCCAGCCTCTGCGTGATTTCGTTAGAAGAGTAGTAGAAGCATTCCATCGGAGTCATGGCGATTTGGGCAAGACTCAGTGAGGTCATCATGGGCAAGCCGCCGAAGATTTATCCCGAGAGCACGGCGAACCAGTTGAGTTCAAAACTGGAGCACCTGGCGCAAAACCCCAAGGGCTTGCAGGTGAAAGAGTTAGTATTTCGGCTCAGGCCCAAGATCGAGGCAGCACAGGAGTCAGGCTACACCTTAGAAGATATCGTCAACGTGTTTAAGGCGGAAGGCGTTGACCTGACCTTAAATACTTTGAAGCGGTATTTACAAGAGAGCCGAGCCTTTAACCCCCAACACGACCTACCCACAATCCCTGCCTTGGATTCCAAGCCTACTAAGGTCAAAAAGACTAACTCGCTTCCTGCTGTATCGTCCCAGCGATCGCAAAAATCAGGGCTACCACTTCAAGAGCAACCACGACCTCATCCGGAGCGTGAGCTGCAACCGCTATTAACGAATACTAACGAGCATGGTTTTCAAGAAATGCGTGCTGATGACGACCTCTAAACAGAGATAAAAAGTGGAGCAATGGCCAGTAAAACCACAAAACTTCAACCTCAAGTTGCTGAACCCCGAGCCAAGCAACTCCATCCCAAAAGAATGATTGGCATCACCTCCGACAAGGGCGGTAACGGCAAAAGCACAGTTGCTCGCGCTCTGGGTGACATCCTCATTCGACGAGAGATTCCGACTCGGGCCTTTGATTGCGATCGCCGCAACGCGCAACTGCATCGCCATTACAATCAAGCGTTTTCGTCAGCCTTTGATTCAGGTGCAGGCGTGAGCCGGATTGATCTCAGTGTTAGAGGGGGAGCCGATGAACTCCTCAACAGTCTGGAATCTCCCACGACCCAAATTGTGCTGATTGATTTTCCTGCGGGTGGAGGAGAACTGTTTGAACGCTTTGAACGAGAGATCAAGCTCTTCGACTTCCTGGATGAAATCGGGTATCAACTGACAATGGTCAGTGTACTCAGTCGGGTCAAAGATAGCATCAACTCGTTAAGAACCCTGATGGAGTACTGTGGCGATCGCGCGGACCATGTAGTGCTGAAGAACTGCTTTTTTGGAGAGCCAGAAAAGTTCAGCCGCTTTGACCACAGCAAAACGAAAGAGCTGGTGCTGCAAACAGGTGGGGTGATTCTCAACTTCCCGGACCTGTATGACAGCACTTACGACGTACTAGATGATAAAAATCTGACCTTCAGTAACGCTTTGCAACCTGAGAGTGGGTTGCCGATAGCCGATCGCCGTCGAGTTAAAGTTTTCTTAGATGAAGCCGAAGCAGAATTTCTCAAAGCTGCGCAGTTTTTAGGGTTGGCCTAGAAGAAGGCTGAGCAACATGGATTCAGGGTGCGATCAACTTACCTTTCTATCTTGGAAGCAAGGCAGCTCAATCTGACAAGTACTAACTCAATTGGGTATCCACGATGGCTAGCAGCACTCCTGATAGTAGCGGCAACCGCAAGCCAATCCTCACCGGAAATACGGTTCTCGACAAACTGCTCAACCAACTGGACAAAGGCGATCGCGAGTTTATTCTGCGATTGATGGCAGAGTTGGGCATCCCAACCAATGACCCGATGCACCCCTTCTTAGTGGCGTTGCAATACTACGTCCAGATTCTCCGAGAGATTCCGGCAGCAATGAAATCAGCAGCGGATGAATCGTTTCGTAAAGCTGCCACAGTCTATGGCACCATTCAATCCAATCTGAATCACTCAGTGGCTCAAATCGAAGGCATTCGGTTGCAGTGGGGGGAAGACACCAAAGCCTTACTGCCTGAGTTCAGGTCTACCTTTAATGCTGCTTTCGACCAGGCCATTCAGTCAGCGGATGCAGTCCTTAAAAAGAAGGTGGAGGCGTACCGTCAAGAGATTAATCAGATCAACGCCACCGCTTCACGGGACTGGAACCAGGAGCTTGTCCGCACTCGCAATCTCTATCTGAGCGATGTCTTCTGGCAGGGTTTGGTTTGGGCTAGTGCTGCCACAGCGATCGCTCTGGTAGTAGTGGCAGGGTCAGCTTACTGGCTCGGGACTCAGCAAGGACGGGCGATCGCTGCCCAAGAGTTTGGCGACCAGGACTGGTACACCATCAGTCAACAATTGATTAACCGAGCGGATAATAAGGAACGGTTGCTTCGTTGCAACGAAGACCGCAACGCAAAATGTACCCTCTGGATAGAAAACCCACCGCAACAGTAGATAAACAAGGCAACCTTTTCACCGCTACCCTTACTTTCCCTAATTCTTGGTTTTAGGTGATGATGGGCGATCGCCAGGTTGGACGCTTCACTTCATTGAACGGGCAAGCCGCTATTGGGTCAATGCTCAAGCTGGACAAAAAAACACTGCCTTATTTGAGCAAGGAATCCAGAAGGCCTGACAGTGGGCGAAACCTGCTGAGCTTATCCGGTGGTTTACTGATGGAGAACGACGCTAAGGCATAGCTTTATGGCAGCTTGCCAATGCCTATCTCAAAGCGGGGGAAGTTCACTCAGCTTTGAGATGGGCAAAGTCTAGCGGCAAGCTTTAGAGGTGGCCATGAAGATTAAAAGCTCTCAAGGACGTAAGCGAGTGGAGTGCGTCTAGGTGGAGCATCCCTTTACCGCATTCGGCCCTGTGCATGAAGTTCATGCCAATCACAATGAAGCCCAAAATAGTGCCTTAAGAAGACGTGCGAGTGCTGATCGCAGACAGCAGAATATGTATGCCAAACGAGTCGAGGGGTTGCAACGAGTGCTAAACGTTTAGCAATTGGTGCATAATTGGGTGCGACCACACTGGGGACTGGGAAAAAATAGGACTCCAGCAACACCAATGGGATACTGTGGTCGTCCCCTTTCGATGGATGAGATCCTAACCAGTCGTGGGTTTCATTGCCTCACCCCTTTAAAAACTAGTGCCGTTACTTCAACTGGATTTGGGCAGCATAGCCGCATCGTTAATACTGCTGCTCAACGAGCAGTATTAACGATGCGATCATGGAATTGACACGACATTTTGACCTATCCCATACCTATCCCACATTAATCTAATGCACTACCGAAACAACTATGAACTCAGAAGTTTTCTTGGAAAGAGAAGCCACTGTTCACCTGACCAAGGCATTGATACCCATTTTTGTGAGGGTTAATTCAGCTAGCGATCGCCATGCTCTTCTGTTGAATGCTGAAATTCACTCAGCCTTTATCGCCAACCTGAACCTGAATGCTCAGCCGAATATGTTGGTTCAGAATATTGTGGCAGGGTTCAAACGGTTCCAAGTATCGGGCGATCGCCCCGATTATCATCCCATGATTAATCTGCTAACTTACCTGACGGATTTTGCTGACAGCTATGAGCTATCTGCGCAAGATCTCATCTTTTTCAACCAACTATTTGAACAGGGACATAACAACTTTAATGCCTCAAGAGCTCGTAAGGCTGTTGGTAGAATTGAGTCACCAATTGGAACAGGGATTGGCACAGGAAGCTTAGTAGCTAAAGATTTGCTGCTCACTTGCAACCATATTTTCAGCAAAACCCGTGTTCGGCAGGCATGGATTCGCTTTGGCTACACAATAGGCAGTTATGGATTAGAAGAACCCTTTGAACTAAATTTAGATTTTGTTCGTAGCTCCAATCAGCCTGACTATGCCCTTATTCGGATCAAAGGCAAGTCTGGTATCAATCCGATTACACCTAATAGTACAGAGCTCAACAGTGGACAATCGATTCGCTTAATCCATCATCCTTTGGGCAACCCTGTGATTATTTCGGGTTTAGGGCAAATCGTTCAGGTTGGCGATGAATACATTAACCACAATCTCAATACGGATGAAGGCTCTTCAGGCGCACCAATTTTTAATACTGCTTGGCAATTCGTTGCTATTCATCGGGGTCATCCGGGAATTGGTCGCTCTATGCCTAGAGGTACAATGGAAGGCATACCTGTCCGAGCTATTTGGGATCAAATTCAATCTAACTTGGATTCACGTTGAGCAAGGAGTTTACTCGTGGGAGTTTGGCAGATGATTTCGGAAAACTTCAGTCGTGAAGCGATGAAGTATAAGACCTTATTTTTGCCAGAATACAGAGTTGATCGAGCCTGTGATCCTACGCCAATCAAGGTAGGGGAAACATACTGCCGCATTTGGCTGGTAGAAGTTCAGCTAGCCAAAGACATTCAGTGGTTTAAGCATCGTTATCCAATAGCCCACTCTGCTGTTCGTTTCCATCATGGCAACCAAACTGTCACGATCCCCTATATAGCTGAGCCTGGACACCTGAAAAGCTTAGGAACTAAAGAACTAGGTCAGGTCATCCAATACAACTATCCTTTGACTCCTCTGTTTCCGTTTAATCAGGGACTGGTTGAGATACAAGCAGGTCTATTTAGCGTCGCTGCTAGTGATCCTATCAATCGATTCATTAAGGTGATGAGTCGCTTTTCAGAATTATTACCCATTCCTGAACTGTCATCAGTAGTCAAGATGGCAGAGCCAGTTTATCTGGGTATTGAGGAATTGTTAGATATTGGCGATCGCCACTTGGAGTTAGTCTATCAGCAAACCTTTTCCGACGCTGAGAGCAAGGGAAGCAATTTTCTTAGAGAAGGCTATTTTGCTGTGATTCTCGCAGAGGAGCACAAGTTTAACAATGACGCTTTATGCGTGGTAGATGATAGCTTGCAAGTTGGCTATCCTGGCACAACTAAAGCATTTCTACGTGACCATAAACCTTTGGAAGGCTACAGTTATATGCTGTTCCGCATTGAAAAGCGATCTGCTCAAGACTGGGAGTCGCTAACCAGTATTAAGGAGTTAGTTTATTTAGCTCAAGATGCTGTTGCAGAAGGGAAGTATGAGGAGGTCAAAGCAATATTATTACCTGCTATCGAAACTACCATTTTCCGTAGTCCCGATATAGCAAAAAGCGATCGTCGTCCAATGATCTTAAAAATTAGAAAAACTTTGGCAGATTTTGGACTTCAAGCTACTAGCGGGCAAAGACCATCTCTTCACACCATTATGCAGCAACCAATGCCAGAGGTTAATTCGGTAGTAGAGGCAGAGCTTTCTACTCTTGAGAGAATCTTTAAAGGATAGCCTTTTATCCACTACACCAATTTACGCCTAAGAATCAACTTAATTCATGCAATTTCTAACGCTGAATGAAACTAATAAATTGCTATCAATTTTACTCAGGAATGAATATTTACAAGTAGCTGAATCTTCCACACGCCTTGCGTTGCTAGAGAACTGCAATATTGAATGCTCGTCAATAGATTTGAAGAAGGATCAAAAGTTTTTCATTCCTGATCTATATCGTTTTTTATCAAAGAATAAAGTCAAGGATGGTGATATAGAGGAATTAGCATTAATAATATTCCTTAAGCACATCCTATCTATGAATTTCATATTTGGGTTTGCCGATTTTGAAGAAGACTTTATCACAAGAGTTATTCAGAAATGGGAAATTCAAAAAAACAGCAAACTCATTGAAGATCGAGATCAGATCAGGACTTCACTTAATAGGAATAGGGCACTCTATTCGGCTTCTCACACTTCCCAAGACAATATCAAACTTGACAGCGGAATTATTACAGATTTTGACCTTAAAGATATCGTTGTTCAGCTTAATAAAAAAGTTAATTATCAAGGAGCCTTTGCATTTTCTGTCGGAGGAAATGCCATTTTACTCGAACAGTATATTATAAAACGAGTTAAACAAGAAATATGTTTTTTAACCAAAAAACAAACTGACTATTACGATATCCAAATTTATAAGAATAGTATTTTGAGCTCCAAAGAGATAGAGCAAAAATTTATTAATAAGTATAAAATTGAAGTTTTAAGTGATTTATTTGATTGCCAAGCAAATACTAATGTTTTGGCAATTATATGGAATCATGATATTCCTTTAAAACAAATTCAGCCAATAGCAGAAGCTTTTTGGAACGAGATAAGTGATAGCTTATCATCAATTCTTATAAGACAGAGGCGTTGTTTCATTCTCATTTGGGTAAACGCTAAGCACAAATCCCTGCGAGGCTTCCCTAAGCTAAAAGCACCAGAAAAATTTGTCTTATCTGAGTTGGAAGCTTGGTTCTATGGTCATTTCAAAGAGAAAGGAATTGAAGAAAAGCAGATCGAAGATTATCTTACTCGGTTAAAAATGCATGATGGGCATTTAGTTGCTACTTATAGGGAGATGGATCAAATGATTCATGAGATTTCAGGGAGGCTGTACGCTTTATGAGTGATCTTGCTGAGCGAGAATATAGAGGAGATGGAGTGTGTCGGTACGAGCCTCTCCCAAAGGCTTGGAATGAACCGGAACCATACAAGGCTTCCCCAGTTCTAATTGATGCAGTGAATGTTGCGCTCTACTTGCGTCGTCCTCTGTTACTGGAAGGTGAACCGGGTTGTGGGAAAACTAGATTAGCTTATTCCATTGCCTACGAGCTAGGTTTTCCGCTCTATGAGTGCTATATCCGCTCAACTAGCCGAGCGCAAGATCTACTGTATGACTATGATGCATTGGGTAGGTTATACGACGTTCAAGAGAGCAAGGTAGACAACAACAAAAATCAGATTCCATCTCGCGAGAAATACTTAACGTTGCAGGCATTAGGTGAAGCGATCAAAGATTCACAAAATGATGTTCCTTCGGTTGTTTTAATTGATGAGATTGACAAGGCAGATATTGATTTCCCCAACGATCTACTTCTTGAACTTGATCGACTTCAATTTAACGTTAAAGAAGTTCCTGGTAAAAGCTTTGATGCATTGAAAGGAAAAAGTCGCAAAGAGAGAAGAGATTCATTACCCTTAATCATTGTCACTAGTAATCGAGAAAAAGAACTTCCTAAACCTTTCTTAAGGCGCTGTTTGTTTTGTTATGTTAAGTTTCCGGATCAAAAAATCTTGTTGGATATTGTTAATCAACATTTTCGAACAGGAATAACTCCGTTATTTGAGGTGGCTATTGTAAAATTCTGGGAATTAAAGAGCTTGAGAAGTTGGCGTAAAGATCCAGGCACCAGTGAATTTTTAGACTGGCTTATGGTTTTAGAAAGAGCTGAAAAAGAAAAGAAAATAAGTGCTGGAAAACTTAAAAAAATATCTATTGCTGAATTACCACATCTTGAAACTTTAATTAAGACGCAGAGTGATCGAGATACGCTTGCTAGATTGAGGGTACAAGATGTCTGATATCGACACACTACTTTTTCCAGTCTTTGATGTCTTACGTAGAAAGGGCGTCCCTTTAGGAGTGCCAGATTATCTAGCAGTAGTAGAGGCTATCCATGCTGGTTTAGGATTAGATAGTCAGAATAGCTTGAAAAATCTATGTTGTTTGTTATGGACTAAATCGAAAGAGGACCAAGAGTTATTTAGTATAGAATTTACTGAGTTAGTAGAGCCACGCCTCAAAGGCCTGATTAAGAGTTCACCAAGTCCCAGTGGTTCCTCCGGTAAAACAATTAAGCAATCGGAAGGCTTATCTTCCTACACACCTCCTGCTAATTCTATACCGAGTATGGATGAGCTTGAAGAGCAACTGAAGAATCACTTGCCGGAATCAAGTGATCAAGCTGTCGAAACATCACTATCTGCCCCGGTATATCCAAAGCGAGAGAAAGTTGCAATTACTGATCATGAAACGCATAAAATACATGAAAAGCGTTACAATCTAACGCCTAAATTGCCTTTTAGCCAAAGAGAGATGGCTGGAATTTGGCGACATCTAAAGCGACCTCAAAGAAGTGGGGCTCTAGAAGATTTGGATGTTGAGGAAACCATTAAATTCATTTGTCGTACGGGTACATTTATTGAACCTGTTTTGCAGCCAAGACGATGTAATCAAGCTGGGTTAGTTGTTTTAGTAGATCGGACAGGATCGATGGCACCGTTGGAGCCTTGGATGAATGCCACGATTGAAAGCATTAGTCGGGGTGGGCTTTTGAGGAAACTTAGTTTTTATTACTTTCATAATTATCCCGGTAATTTCCTATACCAATACCCTGGCTTGACCAATCCCTTACCCTTAGAGACGGCTTTAGATAGCCAAGGTAAAGACAACGGTGTCTTGATTATTAGTGATGCAGGAGCGGCAAGAGGTTACTACAACAGCAAGCGATTAGCAGCAACCAAAGAATTTATTAAAATTCTAGGCTCTTATACTTATCTCTATTCATGGCTTAATCCTATTCCCTATCAGCGATGGAAAAATAGCACTGCCGAAGGTGTTGCCAAGCTGTTACCAATGTTTTATTTAGATAGGGACGGATTAAATGATGCTGTAAATATTTTGCGAGGACACCCTTTCCCACCAGAAGTTTGCCTTTATGACTAAGGTGCTAGAAGCGATTATTAGTGCTCCTAGTCCAGTCAGATCTCAGTGGTTATCCCCTGACCTAGCTGTGAGGGAAGTATTGGCATTCGAAAGGCGGTTTGGCTCTGGACACTTAAAGTTAGCCTGTCATGCTGCTCTTCCGCTCATACTCAGCCCTACACTTCTTAATTTAATTCGTATCAATTTCTTTGAAGAGGATGAAGTCCTATGGATTGCCGAAACTGATTTTCTACTTTCTTCGTTATGTTGCCCTGTAGGCGATGGTTTATTCGAAGTAGAACCTGCAATTCGAGAAGTTTTATTAATAGAGTTAGAAGATCAATTTGATTGGGTACGGCCTTTTGAGCTCGCTAGTTTTTTACAGTCCTATTTAGCTCATAAAACTGGATTGGATAGGGCATCAAATATACTACGCACTCAACACTGGATAGCCCAAGCATACCTTAATCCTGACCAGTTAGTTGCTGAATTTAAAGACTTTTTAGACTCAAGTTTAGCCGATGAAAGTTTAGCTGGAATAACCAATCAAACCTTAGCTGCTAATACTTTAGAATTAATAGCAGAGCCTCTATCACGTAGCAGCCGATGGGAAGATTATCAGTATTTAGTTAGTAATACAAATTTGCTTGCTCAACTTCTTTATGAAGATGAGAAAAAACTAAAGAAAAAATTAAACAGTAAGAATTTACAAAATAGCGGTGAAATAAATCTTATTTCACCGCCCCTCTTGCGTTTGTTGGAAACTTTACAAGAGCCTAATACCGTAAATGCTCCTAAATCTATCCTCTCACAAACTGACCCTATAGAGAGTGAGCAGGCTCAGGAAGAGTTGCTCCACGATGCTCTGCACGATGAGCTAACGCGGCTGCCCAACCGTACCTTGTTGATAAATCGCTTGCGTCGGGCGATCGAACGCACTAAAAGTGGTGATGACTATCGATTCGCTGTATTGCTTCTTGACCTCGATCGCTTTGAGGTAGTTAACGACAGCTTGGGAAACGCAATAGGAGATCAGCTTCTGATAGCGATCGCCCGCCATTTGGAAACTTACATCACAACCAAAGACACAATCGCTCGCCTCGACGGTAATGAGTTTGCTATCCTCCTTGAAGATGTTAAGGACTTGACCGATGCCACTCATCTTGCAGAGCGAATTCTGGAGCGGTGGTCATCTCCCTTCAATATAAATGGACAGGAAATCCTTACAACAGCCAGTATCGGTATTGTTTTAAGCGAAGCCAGACACGACCGCCCAGAAGAGTTATTACGAGACGTAGATTTGGCCATGTATCAGGCTAAGTCGCAGGGTCGTGGCCGCTATGAAATATTTGATATAGCAACGCACAATCAGGCTCTGGCATTCCTCCAGTTTGAAAATAACCTGCGACGAGCGGTAATGGGCACTCATTCTGATAGCCCAAGCCAAGAGCTCCAGTTGCGCTATCAGCCGATCGTGTCGCTAGAAACTGGAAGGATTATAGGATTTGAGGCACTTGTGTACTGGCAGCATCCAGAACAGGGATTAATCCTGCCCACTGAGTTCATTCCGACTGCAGAAGAGACAGGTTTAATTGTGCCTCTGGAACAATGGAGTCTATCTGAAGCGTGTCGTCAGCTTCGATCTTGGCAGCAACATTTCCCTGAAAGCCAGCATCTATCAATCAACGTGAACTTTTCCTCAAAACAGTTCAGCCAAATAGATTTGACTCAACAGATCAGCCAAATTCTCAAGCAGAATACTCTAGCAAGTGGAGATCTCAAGCTAGAACTAAACGGGTTCATGGAAGATATCAAAGCAGTAGAAGTTCTGGAGCAGTTAAAATCCTTGGGAGTTAAGCTCCTGTTGGACAATTTTGGAGAGGGGTTCGCTTCCCTCAGCTATCTACACAGATTTCCCTTTGATACACTCAAACTTCCCGAGTCCTTTGTTAGTCGTATGGAAACTGATAACGACGGTGCAGAAATCATCAGGACAGTCACTACGTTGGCTCATAACCTGGATATAAATATTGTTGCAGAAGGTGTAGAAACCGAGGAGCAAATGATGCAACTCACCGCTCTTGGCGTAGAGTATGGCCAGGGCCACTTCTTCGCCCAGCCATTAACCTATGAAGAAGTAGAAGCTCTCATTACCTCAGTACCTCACTGGTTAAACGCGTTCACTTAGTATTACAGTTGTAGATAACGATAAACTGTTTTCCAGATAGCCGGAGAACAGCAATGTTTGATTCTGACCATCCATTTTTAAGTGGTTCAGCGTTAGATGCTCTGTCAGGATGGAGCAATGTCCTCAAATCCTTCCAATCTCGCATCGGTCAACACTTTACTCGTTCGGAAGCGCGTCAAAGTGCGTTTGATTATTTACAAGCCCTGATGAGCCCTGTGGAACGCAAAAATGGATGGCAGATGGCTGAGCAAGTTGGGCACAAAGCTCCCTACCAATTTCAACATTTGCTCGGACGCGCTCAATGGGAGGCAGGCGAAGTTACCCAAACTGTCAGGTTGGTGTATTTCTGGCTTATGTGAACCCGCATGGACACAGCTTGATTGACCGCCGTTTATATTTGCCTCAGTCCTGGTGCAATGATCCAGACAAACGAGTCAAAGCGGGAGTACCCGAGACCGTTGAGTTTGCCACAAAACCTCAATTAGCACAGCAAATGCTGAAGCGTGCCTTTGAGGCAGGGTTACAACCCAAGTGGGTGGTTGCCGATGAAGTTTATGGCAAGGATGGCAAATTCTGGTGGTGGTTGGAGGAGCAATATCAGCAATCGTATCTGCTGACCGTTGCCAGTACTCATGGTGTGTTTATTGGTTATCAGGAGCATCGTGTTAAAGATCTAGCTCAAGCATTGCCTGATGAACAGTGGCAGCGTCTTAGTTGTGGCGATGGCACAAAGGGAGAACGAATCTATGACTGGGCGAGGATAGCAGTCAATTGTGGTAATAAACATCAAATGAAGCGATGGATACTCTTACGACGAAACATCGAAAAACCAGATGACCCGCTTTCAATCACTTATTATCAAGTGTATGCACCCGCTCATACCACAATCGAAGACATGGTGTTCGTTGCAGGACAACGATGGCGAATCGAAGAGTGTTTTGCCATTGCTAAGGACAAGTTAGGCTTGAGTGAATACGAAGTGCGATCATGGAAGGGATGGCATCGGCACATGACTCTAGTGATGGCAGCCCAAGCCTTCTTGACTGTACTGCGGCATCAGGTTGAACCGATACCAGTGCCCAAAAAAAGTTTGCCGGACAACGGACAGAACCCCAACAGTATGGCTGCATTCAAAGCGGCGCGAGGATTATTGTCCTGTTAAGCATTGCTGAATTACTCAAATGGGTTGGGAGACTATTATTTCCAGTCGTTTGGTCATTGGAGCAAGTATTGCACTGGTCAATCTGGCGCAGAACTCATCAAGCCACTGCTCGCTTTTGCCACTACAAAAGGCGATTCGCTCTCTCGCCCAACAACTATCTACAACTGTAATACTCAGGTTTGTCTGTAATAGCAATCTAAAGATTTTCGTTAATTCTGCGAGGATTACAGAGTGGATAGATTACACCTTAAAATTGGAGCTCAGTTACCTTTGATGGGGAAATTGTAGATGTTGAGTGATCGCCTCAGTCAAGTTGAGAAGAGTCTGACGCGACTGCGGGAGCAACTCGCTGGTAAGGAAGACGCTCTTACTACGATCGCACCAGAGGAACGGGTGCGAATCAAGCAACAGATTAGTGACTTGAAAGCTGAAATTAAGCCTTTTGAAGAAGAATACTGGCAGATTTTGACAGAACGAGCAGGATCGTCTGAGATTGCGGATTTAGAAGCAGAGGTAGTGATTGCAGAGATTGTCGAGCGAGCTGAACCTTTACAACGCAATTCGCAATACTCACCTGAAGTCCTAGATTTATTGCAAAAAATCTATATTGAAGTCAGTAAACCTGAAACATCTGCGGCTGCAAAACTTAAAGGGGCGCTCTCATTGCTGCCGCCGTTTATCAGCTTATCCTACGAAGCTGAAATTGACACAGAAAATTTTTTGCAAACGCATTTTCCCACGTTCAGAAGATGGGCTAGGTCACTAGCAAAAAAAAAGATCATAGTCCCTGAGCATCCAAGTCTTGCGGAGCAACTAGAAAGTAAAAGTTACAATAATTCTTCGAGATCCGAAGGTATTAAGGTTGAAAACTACTTAGATATTTTCGGGAATTATGATCTTGATGCTTTAAGTGAAGGTTTAGTTGATCCTCTTGAAAAGGGAAAACTGGTTTTTTTTAACGGCTTATTCGCTACCACGAAATTCTTAGGAGATCTTTTTCCTATATTTGCTAGTACTGAAAATTTAGCTCATGAGGCTAGTGTCATTAATTCTATTGCCTTTTCAAAAAATAAAGGTGAACTTTGGGGCGGTTCAATCTCGGAAAAAAGTAAGAGAAATTGCTCACATGCCAGAAAAAATCCAAACACATTGCTCCTCTTTAAATCCGCTAATGACCAGAATTGTAGCAGATATCCAAAGTTGTCTTTAGAATGGCTTGGCTTCACTCATGTCATACCTGTTAATTTAGAAGTTTGGACTAGATATCTTAATGGTGAGATAGAGGATAATAGCTTTCCTTCGGATTATATTTCTTCTCAAGAAGATGAAACCTATGGTTTGATTATCTTTTCACTGGCTTTGTATAGAAATTGGTTCTCAAAGGATAAGTATGGGTTCAATAAATCGTTGAATGATGTACAAAGCTTGATTAAAGTTTTAATTTATCACTTAGGCTGTTTAATAGACATTCACTTTTATGGGAAACAAGAAGTTCCTATTCTTACTCAAACAGACTCTAAATATTTCTCTAACTTTCTTGAAAGAAACAATTTTATAAAACATCCGGTTAATTCTGCTGATAATTGTCCTATATACCTGAGTCGAATGTGTATAAATGCTGATTAATGACACATCTTTTTTCCACCGTGATAGGTTTACGAGAATAATTGATGTCGGATTTTAAGATCTCATACGCTGTTTTAGTGAAGTGATCGCCAGCTCTGATGGTAGGACGAGTAGTTTATTGATCTGAGGTTGGCATTCAGGAGAGGTTGAGAACTGGGGCTGTTTAAGGATGGTGATTTCATTGGAGCGATCGCCTTCACCCTCCTGTTCTCCAGGTTGTTACTACCTCCAGTTCCGCGATCGCCGTTGCCCCGACCTACAGGAGCCGAAAATCTAAACCGAGGAATCTTAGCCCCTTGTTAGATTTCTGCGAGTTCAAACCTTCGCGCTGAGTCAGCGCATCTTGTGGAAAGACTCCATTTATCTACTTGATGTGGGATGTTTACGGAAAGCATCTACCCGATCATCCGCATAGGCGTTTTATCTGAAAAGATTCAGTCCGATCATAGTTAGCTGGCTGCGTTGCTGGGTTAGGACAATGTTTTAAGGTTGTCTGTGGAACGTTCAGTGTTAGGTTAGTCGAGTCCACATCGATACGTTGCAGACCAATGGATGAGATTGTCATCACTGAGTATGATCCAAACTGGGTGCTACTTTTTGAACAGGAATCTGCACAGATTCAGGCTGTTTTAGATGGAGGTCTCATCACTCGCATTGAGCATTTTGGTAGTACAGCAGTTCCAGGGTTAGCGGCAAAACCCATCATTGATTTGTTGGTAGGGGTCCGCTCACTTACCGAAGCTAGACAGGTTGCAGTTCCTCAGCTAGAGTGCTTGGGCTATGGTTGCTGGTTTGAGAATCCCGACCCTCAACGGATGTTCTTTGTCAAAGGATTACCACCCCATAGTTCACGCACTCATCATATCCATATGGTTGAACCAGACAGCGTTTTGTGGGAGCGTTTGTTATTTCGGGACTACCTCTGCCAGCATTCAGACGAAGCGGCACGTTATGCACAATTGAAGTACCATCTTGCCCAACGTTTTTCGAATGATCGAGAAGCCTATACAACCAGCAAAGCTGAGTATATAGAGTCTGTCATGCAA
Source organism: Trichocoleus desertorum AS-A10 (assembly GCF_039962155.1). Classification (NCBI taxonomy): domain Bacteria; kingdom Bacillati; phylum Cyanobacteriota; class Cyanophyceae; order Leptolyngbyales; family Trichocoleusaceae; genus Trichocoleus; species Trichocoleus desertorum. The sequence continues at coordinate 37,844 of NZ_JAMPKN010000031.1, forward strand.
AAAGCTCGACAACTACCAGCTAGCTAACACATCAGTCCAACGGATGACGAGCGATCGCAGTGCTTAGTTTGAGGCTATCCGCAACCACTAACTTTTGGTAGTTCTATTTCGTAAAGGATGGAGAATATTCAGGAGCCTCTTGAGGCTTGACAGTATGCGGGTGTTAGTTACGAGTTATCTTTCTCGGTTTTTTACAAAAGTGCATTACCGGTAGTCGCAGTAACCTACACGTTTGGCTCTGAACTTCGTGTCGCGGTTCTTACGCTATTTTGGTGAAGCGATCGTAGCCTCTGATGAAGGACTCGTCATTAATTGATCTATGGTTGGCACCCGAGAGAGGAGGTTGAGAGCCGTGGCTATTTGAAGCTTCAGTACACCCTCTTTTGAAGTTTGTTGATATCTCCAGTTCCGCGATCGCTGCAACCAGTAAAGATTTCAAACCTCGTCATCTCTTTCCCCATTGCACTGCCGTCAGATCAAACCCTCACCACGTCGCCAATTTTGCGTTTTCTTTTGTGACGGTGGTTGTGACCTGGGAGAAGTTGGTGGAGTTGATGATGAGCATCAATCTCGTCCTTGCGTTCCTGCATAATGCGTTCAATCACTCTTTGATTGGTGCTGAAGTTCTTCAATCCATTAATGGTGATCGCCCACTTGAGGTCATGAAGCTGGTTGGGGAGGTTGTTGTGCTGCATGATGGCATCAATAGCTCGATGAACGATCGCATCAGCCTCACCAGTTTTGTATTTACGAGGTTTGCTTTCCTCAGTGTTTGTCTTCTCGGCAGTATCTATATCCTGGTTAGCGATCGCAGGTTGCGTTGTTGGGTCTGACTCTGTTACTGGTGCTGGAACTGTCGTTGTCCCTGCTGTAGCGATCGCGGGTTGAGGTATTGCCTCTATCTCCGTTGCTGCTGCCACTCTAGCTGTCTGTGCTAGAGCGATCGCCTTTTGAGCACTATCTTCCTGGCTAACCATTTGTTGAGAGTGCAATTGGAGTTGGATAAACTGAGCCATGACATCCAGCAGCTTGTCGAGTTTAGATTCCAATCCGCTAGCTATGGGTTGCTCTAGAGATGAATTGTTTATGGGTTCTATGGATTGGATTGGTTTCCTAACCTCGCTCTCCTCTATTGGTTCTGGTTCGCCGTCAGCAATTTCAGAAGTGGAAGCGATCGCCTGTATCGTTTCTGTTTCATCAGCGCTCTCTTCCGTTGCAGTAGTCGCGATCGCCTCGATAGGTTCAGCTTCCCTTGCCTCATCAACCGTCGCTTCTTCTTCAGCCAATGCAGCTTTTGCAGATAATTGCTGTACAGACCAAGCGACCCAAGCGGACATTTTATCGGGTTGGAGTTTGCCGTCAAAGTGTTCGAGAATGGAGGCGATCGCGGCTTGGTCATCTTTCCAGATACGCAGGCTCGTGCGTTGCTGACGCCGCCGTTCCCCGATTTGAGTGTC
>NZ_JAMPKN010000032.1:0-38813 GCF_039962155.1 Trichocoleus desertorum AS-A10
TGGTCTCCCTGTAGAATCGGAACGACCAAGCTGGCTCGCACATCGTAGATTACCAGAATGTCGATATGACACTGAGTTAACCCTGCGGTGTAAATGTCTTCGCAAACTTGCGTTCGTCCCTGTTTATAGGCTTGGGCATAGTTTTGTGCAAAGCACGTATCCTGAATCCTACTGTGAAGCGCGGGTCTCCATCCGTCCGCGACCGATTCGACCACGACAGTGCCACTCCAGTCGGGGTGAAACTGGTAGATAATCACCCGATCTGTTTTGAGGAAGTACCAGACTTCTTCGACGCTTCTTTGCAGGATATCGGTTAGGTTGAGGGACTCCCGGATGTGGAGTGCCATTGCAGCGAGAATTTGGCTGCACTGCAATTGTTCCAGCAAGCCGGTCGGATTTTCGAGTAGCTGAAGATCAAGATCGGGACGCGGGTCTTGGTCAGCTTTGCTTTTTGACACCTCAAACTGCTCGATCGATCGCTGTAGCTGATTCACGGCGCTGTGCATCTCGTTGAGGTCCAGGGTCTCAAGAAAACTCGTCGGCGAGACAACGCCTAACAGGTTTCCTTCAGTGGCACATACCCCAAATCGCTGCACTTTGGCTTGCTGCATTTCCCAGTAAGCTACTAATACTGACTCTGAAGCGGGGAAGCACAGGAATGGAGCACTCATTACTGTTTGGGCTGGGATCTGTGATAACTCTAGCCCCAAAGTCCAGAGCTGGAGCACATGCCGCCTGAGTAGTAATCCGGCTTGGGCACCAGGCTGCGTCTCCTCGCCCGCTGTGAGGACGACACATTCCACGTCATGCTCAACCATCAGTTGAGCCAACTTAAGCACAGACGTAGTGGCTGGAGCTTGTATCACCAGCGGAGAAATAATCTCGGATAATGGCTTTGACTTTAGGAATTCATCGAGCGGTAAGATCGCACGAAGACTCGCTGGGGTGATGAGTCCGAGCCATTGCCCCTGATCATCCACGACGGGGAGGTGATGGATTCGATGCTGACGCAATTGAGCAAGCGCCGTAAAAACCGTTTGATCCTTAGATGCAGTGCAGCGAATGACCGGTCGCCGTGCGACATCAGTCATAGTCGTTGCGGTTAAGTCTTGCCCTGACACAATTGCTCCGATCGCATCTCGCTCGGCAAATACGCCCAGCAGTTGCGTTCCTTCGACGACCAGAAGCCCACTTGCACGAGCTTCGCTCATCAAAGTGGTGTTGAGCGAGAGCTCCAATCCTGGAAGCACGCAACTGCTCTGCGCTTTGCTCATCATCGCGATCGCCTCGCTCAGGGAGGTGTCTGAAGACACGGTCAAGGCACGGCGATCAAGGGCAGCGTCTAAAGTGAGGAAAGGAATAGATGGGTTTTGCGGATGCATACAGTGATGAATGTTGAGCGGCAGGACTTGAACCAGAGACACTTCTCTGAGTCGAGTAGAGCGGACAGCACTCAACGCAGGAGGATTGCAGTAACCTCTATATAAGCGATAACGACCGCGTTGCAAATATTTCGCTTGTTAGAGCTTTATATGATTTGCCAGCCTAAACCAGGTAAGCTTGGTTATTTCAATCCTTTCGATAAATAATACATTTCGTTAAGCATCTACAAATGGCTAGAATTCCTCGATGATATAGAGAGATGTGAAGGTGCTAAGTATCAACCTTCGCCATCGCTTTTAACCTTTCATCAGGTCGTGTTCTAGACATGTTGATCCTCTACTCAGCAAACATTGCTGGAGTTGGTTTCCGTAATTCAGATCCACATGTCTAGCGCACTACCGCTTGCAGCTTCCTGCTTTTGAGGCGAAGAGGACTGGGTCATAATATCCATGTTAAGCACTATCACATTTTCTTGTGTTTCTTTGCTTAATCGCTATGGTCAATAAGTATGAGATTAAACGTCAGTAACTGTTCTGCCTGAGAACAAGCAAGGAGTAGCCCTCTCAGCGTTCGGTTGCATAGAAAATACTATTGGTGCCAGCAACCTGGGTTGCAGGACAAACAGAGGTCCATGCGATGAAAGCACGAAAACCGGCTCAAGAAGCTGCGAGACTGGAAGCACTGAGACAATACCGCATCTTAGATACCCCTGCAGAGCAGTCCTATGACGACTTCACCTTACTCGCCTCGTTCATCTGCGCTGTTCCGATCGCCTTGATTAGCCTCGTCGATGCAGAGCGGCAGTGGTTCAAGTCGAAGGTGGGTTTAGAGGTGGATGAAACCGCTCGGGATCTCGCGTTTTGTGGACATACTATCTTGAGTCCCGAAACCTTAGTGGTGAACGATGCCCTGCTGGACGAACGGTTTATGAATAATCCTCTCGTCACCGATGATCCAAGGATTCGGTTTTATGCCGGTGCACCGCTGATTACTCCCGAAGGACATGCGCTTGGTTCGCTTTGTGTCATTGATCGACGACCTCGAGCGTTATCCACGCCCCAGAAGCTGGCTCTGGAAGCACTGGCGCGGCAGGTAATTGTCCAGCTCGAGTTGCGGCGAATGTCGGCGAGTTTAACTGAAGCCCTTAACAAGATCGATCTGATGGAAGGATTAATTCCCATTTGCTCCTACTGCAAAAGCATTCGAGATGACCAAGGCTATTGGTCCAGCGTTGAAAAGTTCATCCAGCAGCATTCAGACGTGCAGTTTACCCACGGGATTTGCGACGCCTGTCTGCAACAGCAATTCCCCGAGGTCGCAAAAAAGCTCTTGCTCGAAGACCCTCAATAAATTGAGGAACCGGGCATTTGAGTTCAGTCAAACGTGTTGAAGCAGATTATTTTCATAGTCTTTGTGCGAAAGTGAGCAAGCATCGAATGGAAAGGCTGCGATTACAGCAGAAGTTCCAACCCATGAGACAGCCTGAAAAGGCTGGTGAGTCAAGGGAAACCGAAATTTGCTGCTACCTTAAACGCCAGTGGTCAGTCTCACGAAAATTGGGCATTACAGCGTACTACAAACTGGCGATTTAGTCCGATTCTAGTCCAACCCGGTTTTGAGACGACTAATCTTAGAGTGAGACATCTGCTTGAGACTGCGAGCTTCATTCTGTTTGCATTGCTATGAGGAAATAACCCCGTATAATCGATCGTACTTATGTACTATTTGATTATGACTCAACCTCATGCTGCCGCCGCTGCTAGCTATTCACTAGATCGAGACGAACTTCTCCGGATTCGGGGTCTCAAGCTGGTGACGAGCGATCGTGATTATGTCTTTTTTGCCTTGCAGATTGATTACCCCGGAAAGCTAACTCCTGCGATTGATGTGGTTGCTTTTTGCGATCGTTGGGAGTTGAATGAGGGGGATTTGTACAAAGCGTTAGGCGATTTGCGGAAGAAGGGCATTGTTGTGTCGATTTCGAGCCGACTGAATCTTCAACTCTCCTAAAGGGAACTAAAACGCTCTGCATCTCGACTTTCTGCCGATTGCGGCAACTGATCAAAACGAGCAGCTGATCTTGACGCAACAACTGATAAGCCCTAGGCAATTGCCTAGGGCTTCTTCTAATAAATGCCAGCGTGAATAGAGGAGCTAGCGGTTTTGAATATGCTTCTATCATGACCGAAGCAGGTTCTCTAGGGCTAGGGTTAACCTACCCAATTTGTTCCTATTTTCACCTAGGTAGCGCGTAGCAGCTGCATGAGTTCTAAGCCCGGAACTACTACGGTGTGCGGCAGTTAATCAAGATTTAAAGAAGTGAATTAGCACCAACGGCAAGCCTTACGATTGTGTGCATGACTTAGCTAAGCGGGCATGTTTGTCAACTCTCGTATGGATTGTTAGATTTTAAATCAGAAATAGTACTTATAGTTATTCATGGTTTAGGTAGAATTGTCTTTAATTTGATTTCGAGTTTCGTCAAGAAGGACGGTAAAGACTCGTGTAAGCGTCCCTGGAAGATTAGCTGCTGTTCGCCCTTTTGAGCTCAAGCCAAAATTGACTGCCTTTTCCAGGTTGCGACTCCACGCCGACCCTTCCCTCCATTCGTTCCACGCCTCTACGCACGATCGCGAGCCCCATCCCGGTACCTGGATAAGTTTCCGCACTGTGCAGTCGCTCAAAGATGCCAAAAATCTGTTCTTGAGCTTCTGGCTTAATTCCAATACCGTTATCCGCAATCCATACTCTCACCCAGTCTTCTTTTTCTTCACTCCAAATGTGCAGATTAGGTTGGACGTTGGGTGCAACAAACTTAATTGCGTTGGCGAGCAGGTTTGTGATGACCTGAGTTAATAGTGTGGAATGAGCGATCACTTCAGGCAGTGGGAAATCAACCTTGACCTGAGCTTGGCTGGTTTGCAACTCTAATTGCATCTGCAGCAGAATTTGACGGATTAATTGATCCAAGTTGACAGGTCGTAACGCGACTTCGGATTGGCTTAGCCGGCTATAATTCAGCAAATCCTGAGTGAGCGCATCTAGGCGCTGGGCTGAGTCCCAGATTAATTGGGTATAGGTTTGTCCTTCTTCATTCAAGTCTTGACTGTAATCTTCCAGAAGTGCTTGCGCGAGTCCCTTCATCGTCGTTAAGGGGGATCGCAAATCATGGGAAATCGTGCTAGTAAAAGCCTGCAGCTCTTGATTCGCATCTGTTAACTCAGCGGTTCGTCGGATGACACGCTGCTCTAAGGTGACATTAAGTTGCTGAATTTCCTCTTCAGCTCGTTTCCGTTGGCTAATATCTTCAATCACCGAGATAAAGTACTTTGGCACTCCGTGATCCGTTCGGACCAGCGAAACCGTTAAATTAACCCAAATCAAGGAGCCGTCTTTACGAATGTAGCGTTTCTCGATTGAGTAGGTCTGGATTTTATTCGCCAGCATTTGCTGGACGTAATTCAAGTCAGTATTGAGGTCATCGGGGTAAGTCAGGTCTTGAAACGTCTTTTGAAGCAGCTCATCGCGCCTATAGCCTACGATCTTGCAAAGCTTATCATTCACCTGTAACCATCTGCCAGCTGGAGAGACATGAGCAATGCCGACAGCAGCTTGATTAAAGGTACTGTAAAACTGCTCGTTACGTTCGTTCAAGGCTATATTGATCTGCTGCCGTTCCTGAATTTTTGCCCGCAATTCAGTATTTGTGTCCAAGAGTTTCTGAGTTTGCGACTCCACCTGCTCGTCTAATTCCTGATTAAAGGTACGTAGCCTTGTCTCGAGCTGTTTCAGAGTAGTAATGTAATGGCTGGTTCGCCGGAGTCCCGTTCCGACTAGCCCAATTGAAGAGACACTGAGCAGCACAATGCTTGCGGTAGCCGCAGTTGCGTCCTGATTTGCCTGCTGTATGCGCTGATGAAGTAGAGCAATTTCCTCCTGCTGAATTGAGTGAGTCACAGCACGGATTTGGTCCATTAGGGCTTGCCCCTGATCTGTCTGGACAACTGCCAATGCAGCTGTTAATCCCTGAGCTCGATTCAAGTCAACGGTCTGCTTTAGCTCAAGGAATTTTGCACTAATTAAGGGCTGCAGCTGCTGTATTCGAGCTTGCTGACGAGGGTTATCACGAGTGAGACTTTGTAGGTCTTGCAGCTCGCGAGAGGCTTGGCGAACTGAATCGTAATAGGGTTGCAAGTAGCGAGTTTTTTGAGTGAGCAAGAACCCTCTTTGTCCTGTTTCGGCATCTTTTACTTCCGAAAGGACAGACTCTGCTTTAGCCAAAACTTCATTCGTGTGACTTACCCACTGGCTGCTATCTCTGGACTTAAATGAGGCGAGGCAAGAGGCGAGGCTCCCTGCAGCTAAAAGGATAAAGGCTGCCCCAAACGTCGCTATATTTTGAGTTCGATTTGGCATTAATTATCCGTGTCTCGCCTCAAATACTCAAGCCCATTATCGTTACACTTTCGTCTCTAGCAGCACATCTATCTTGGGGCATTATTCGCTTTGAAGGCTGATTGTGGCAAACTGTTTGGACGTCAGTATCTAAAAAGTAATGCATGAAACGCTGCTAAGGCTTCTGCTTGGATAGGGCTTTCTATTCATACTCCTTCCTAGCGGAGCGAAAAGTGCATCATACTGTCTCTAGAGCAGACATTCTTAGCTCTAGAGACAGTATGATGAAGGGTATATTTTCCGTCATATAAAAGTGTTTGCACTCGAGAGCTAGCATAGCTGTATGGATATGCGTTTTTTGTCGCAGCAACATGTGAGGTTCAATTGGCTGGAATTCGAGCAGTGTTGAGAGTGAAGCATTTCCTGGACTCCGGATATAGTCTCGCTATATTCGCAAGTTTGCTTGCTCTATGCCTGCGATTTCTTTTGAACCCCGTTCTGGGCGAAGGTGCTCCTCTTTTAATTTTCATTTTACCGGTCATTATTAGTGCTTGGTGGCATGGGCTAGAGGCAGGATTAACGGCAACAGTCTTGGGTGCTTTGCTGGGAACTTACTTCTTTTTCCCCCCTTATTGGAGTCTGCAAATACAAAATATCAATGCCGCTGCAAATATTACTCTCTTTATTCTTGAAGGTATTCTCATCAGCTATTTCAGTAAAGTAGCCCGTCAGTATCGACGACACCTTGAAGGGTCGCTGTCTGAGCTTAGTGACCAGAAAGAACAGTATCGCTTACTGATTGAGGGCGCAAAGGATTACGCCATTTATGGGTTAGATCCGACTGGGCATATCACGAGTTGGAATAGTGGTGCCGAACTCATTAAGGGATATAGCGCTGCCGAAATTTTAAGACGGCATGTCTCTGTTTTCTACACCGAAGCCGACGTTATTCAGGGGAGACCTGAGGCTGATTTACAGACTGCAAAAAGCACGGGACACTTTGCAGGAGAAGGGTGGCGAAAACGCAAAGACGGCTCGTTATTCTGGTCTAACGTTGAGATTTACGCTTTACACGATCTCCAAGGCAGCCTGTGCGGTTTTTCTAAGATTGTTCGTGATGTTACTGAGCAAAAACGGAGTGAACAAGCACTTCGAGAGAGTTACAGTTTGCTCGAGCGTGTGATTGAAGGAACACGAGACGCAGTTTTCATCAAAGACTTGCAAGGACGCTATCAACTGATCAACTCAACCGCTGCCCGAATCTTTAATAAATCGCGAGAAGAGGTTTTGGGTAAAAATGACCAAGAATTATTACCCTTAGAAAGTGTAGCGGGACTCCAGCAGATCGATCTTGCTGTGATGGAGACGGGAATTTCCCAAACATTGGAAGAGACCTTACCAGGGACAACTGAGCAAACTTTCTTAACCACAAAAGATCCCTTACGCGACGATAAGGGCAAGATTGTTGGTGTAATTGGAATCGCTCGTGATATCACGGAGCGCAAGCAAGCTGAGGTAAGGCAACAGTGCTTATTCAAGGAGCTGTCAGATATTAAGTTTGCTTTAGATCAAGCAGCCATTTTGGCCACAACGGATGGCAAGGGAATCATTACTGCGGTGAATGACAAGTTCTGTCAAATCTCGAAGTTCAGCCGCAAGGAACTGATTGGACAAACCCATCGCATTATCAATTCCGGCTACCATTCTCAAGCGTTTTTCCAGGATCTTTGGTCAACGATTGCTCAGGGTCGGGTTTGGCATGGGGAAATTAAGAATCATGCCAAGGACGGTAATTTCTATTGGGTTGATACAACCATTGTTCCTTTTCTAGATGATTCAGGTAAGCCGTTCCAATACCTAGCCGTGCGATTTGATATTACTACCCGTAAGCAATCTGAGGAACAGTTACATCGAGTAGTGCAACGCTTGGAATTCTTACATCAGCTTGATCTCGAAATTTTAGAGGCTCAGACTTCTGAGGCGATTGCTGCTGCTGCACTCTCCCGCTTGGCTCAATTGATTCCTTATGATGAGGCAGCAGTTGTTCTCTACAATGTCGAAGCCAGTGAGGGGGTTATTTTAGCGGGAGAGTTATTTGGACATGAGCCTGGAAGCGTACTAACGCTTGCAGGCTCATGTCCCGGTACAGAAGAATTAAATGATCCACCACTGCCTTTCCTCATTGCAGATCTTTTTCCCAAGGATCGCCCTATTGCCCTTGATCCTTCTACAATGAGTGCCCCTGTTAGCAGCATATTCGCCCCACTACAAACTAAAGCAGCCCTCATTGGCACCTTGATTCTGGTTGCCGAACCCTCTGTGATATTTAGCCAAGAACATCGAGCAATTGCACAGGAAATTGCCGATTCGTTGGTGATTTCCATTCAGCAGTCCCAATTACGAGAACAACTCAAGCGATATGCGGGTGAATTGGAAAAACGGGTGACAGAGCGAACGCTTGCCTTACAAGAGGCAAATGATGGGTTAGAAGCATTTAGCTACTCGGTTTCCCACGACTTGCGGGCCCCGCTGCGCTCAATGCAGGGGTTATCCATAGCTCTCTTAGAGGATTATGGTTATCAGCTTGATGCTACTGCACATCTGTATGTTCAAGAAATTGCCACGTCTGCTAAACAAGCTGATGAGCTAATCATTAACCTCTTAGAATATGCGCGACTCACGAGAGCCGATGTCAGCGTTCAACCTGTGAGTTTCGCTCAGTTGGTCACTGAGGTACTCACGCAAATCAAGGGGGAACGGCAAGCCTCTCAGGCGGAAATTAGCGTTGAAAACCCGCTACCAAGTGTTATGGGGAATCATTCGACGCTGAAGCAAGTCATTCTGAACTTGCTGCTCAATGCAATGAAGTTTGTGCCCGCCAATGATCCACCTCACATTCAGATTTGGGCAGAACATCGCTCGGGTTGGGTACGTTTGTGGATTGAAGATAATGGAATTGGTATTGCACCGGAGCATCAAGAGCGAATTTTTCAACCGTTTGAGCGCTTACACGCCATGGAAACCTATTCGGGAACGGGGGTAGGGTTAGCGATTGTTCGGAAAGGAATTGAACGAATGGGCGGTAAGGTTGGGGTCGAATCAGCATTAGGACAGGGAAGCCGCTTTTGGGTGGAGTTGCGCGAGGTGGCTCAGGAATGACTCAACCAACGATTCTATTTGCCGAAGACAATCAGGGCGACGTTTTGCTTGCAAAACGGGCATTCCGCCAACTGAACAAGCTTGATGGACCTTACGAATTAAGGATTGTGGCAAATGGGGAAGAAGCGATTGACTACTTGTCTGGGCAAGGGAAGTATGTTGATCGGCATCGCTATCCCATGCCTGCTTTATTGCTGCTCGATCTCAAGATGCCGCGTCGTTCCGGGTTTGAAGTCATGGAATGGATACAACAACAGATTGGGCTTGACATCCCGACTGTGATTTTAACCACTTCGACTGATCCCAAGGATGAGAACCGAGCCTATCAATTAGGAGCTAAATTGTATCTCCTCAAACCCATCACGCTCGACATACTCAATAATCTCCTCACGCAAATTCCATTGCCTTCATGAGATAGAAAGCCGAGGCTGTGCGGTTTGAACTAGACTATATAAGTTATAACCATACCCTGGGCAGATGCATATCTTAATTCTCGATGATAGTGTCAGCGACCGTCTTTTGGTCGAGCGGCAGCTTCGACAAGCGTTTGCTGATTTGAAGGTGACCTCGATCGGAGAAGAAGCAAGGTTTGCGCAAGTTCTGGAAGCTGGAGAGTTTGATTTCGTCATCACCGACTACCATTTGCAATGGAGCAATGGGTTAGAGGTTTTACAACAGGTTAAACGCCGCTACCCAGACTGCCCAGTTGTGATGTTCACAAACACAGGAACTCAAGAAATTGCAGTAGAAGGGATGAAACAGGGGTTAGATGACTATCTGATTAAATCCCCAAAGCACTTTATTCGTCTGGTGCCGACTGTTCAACTAGTTCTGCAACGAATAGAAGACCGCAAACAGCGTGCGCTCGCAGAATTGCGGCTGCAGTCGCTACTCAATCAACTCGAAATTGGTGTGTTTCGGATTCGTTCCGGAGGAGAAGTGATTGAGGCTAATCTTGCTCTGCTTCAATTACTGGGAGTTGGGTCCCTTGCAGAAGTTGATATGCGCCTGGGCACCCTTCTATTTTCTAATGGGCAAGAGCTTCAACTGCATCAACGGGTTGACCGTCAGACTCAGATTCGCAATGCTTTAGGAGAAGATCTCTGGCTTCGGGTCAGTGAAACCTTAAACTCAGTGAATGGACAGCTTGTCATTGACGGTGTGGTCGAAGACATTACGCGTCTGAAACAAGCGGAAGCAGGGCTTAGACGCTATACTCGGCGATTAGAGATTTTGCAGGAGCTGAATAAGTCTATCCTGCAATCTGAGCCAACTCCTCAAATTGCTCAGACTGCGCTTGATGCAGAATTGGAACTTCTGCCGGTTCAATTGCTCGATATTAGCCTGATTGACTTGGAGCGCAATCAGACAGTGGTTCTTGCGATTCAATCCAGTAAGGAGAATATTCGTTATGGGTTGGAGTGCGGGGAGATTATTTCAGCCGCCGATTGGGGAGAGATTGAAAAGCTCAAACAAAATCAAGAGATCGTCATCTCAGATTTGGCGTCTGTCCTTAGAACCCCAGTTCTACAGCGCTTATTTGAGCAGGGAATTCGCACTTGGGTGAGCGTACCAATTTATACTGAAGAACGTCTCATTGGAGCATTCAGTGCGGGCTCTACTGAACCTAACGCTCTTACTCTTGAGGAGATCGCAATACTGAAAGAATTGGCAACTCAACTTACGATCTCGGTGGACCAATCGCGACTGCGTGAAGAACTCCGCCGTTACGCAGAAGAGCTTGAGAAACTTGTCCGAGATCGAACGCAGCAACTTGAGGAGGCCAATCAAGATTTAGACACCTATGCTCATTCCATCTCACAGAACTTTCAAGCTCGGTTGCGGGGAGTTCGAGCCTATGCTGAAGCGCTACAGCAAGATCATGGTGAAGCACTCGATGCAACCCCGCGCCAGTGGTTGCGGTACATTTTGCAGGAAACAAAGCAAATTGAAGCAATTGTACAAGGGTTGCTAGTCTACAATCGCTTGAATCGGTCCCGCCTTACCCTCCACCCCCTCAATCTCAATTCAGTCGTGAGCGATACGCTGGATCAAGTGGAATGGGAAGTCCAGCAGACTGAAGCAAAAGTCATGGTAAACTCTCCACTGCTTCCTGTGATTGGGCACTATTCCACCCTGATTCAGGTCATGGCTTCCTTACTCACCAATGCGATGAGGTTTGTCGCACCAGACGCTCGACCAACGGTCCGAGTTTGGGCAGAACAACGCAAGCAGTACGTTCGCCTATGGGTCGAAGATCAAGGGATTGGGATTGCTCCCGAGAACCAGGACCGAATTTTTGAGATTTTTGAGCGGCTGCATGCTGAAGAAACTTATCCAGGTACTGGGATTGGGCTCGCGGTTGTGCGTCGTGCTGTTCAATGCATGGGTGGACAAGTTGGCGTAGAGTCTCGTTTAGGTCACGGAAGCCAATTTTGGATCGAACTGCCTGCGGCTAATAATCTATCTTAATTATGAGTAACTCAAAGGTTCTTTGGCATCTGTGATTACCTAAATCACGTCAAAGGAGGGACAAACAATAGGTTATGGACAAGGGTGATAGATGCTTCATATTCTATTTGTGGATGATAATCGAGGAGATCGCCTGCTTGCAATTCGTGAGTTAAGAAAAAACTTTCCAGATTTGCAGGCGATAGAAATAGGTACAGCTGATGGACTTGCTTCAGCTTTAGAGACTGGTGAGTTTGATGCAGTTGTCACCGATTATCAACTGCTTTGGAGTGATGGACTGTCAGTTCTACAAGCAATTAAGTCTCGCTACCCAAATTGTCCAGTCATCATGTTTACAAATAGCGGCTCTGAAGAAATTGCAGTAAAGGGCATGAAGCAGGGCTTAAGCGACTATGTGCTGAAGGGACAACCCTTATACCGGTTAACGGTTGCTGTGCAAGAAAGCCTTGAGAAGCAACGAATGCGCCGTGAATATGACAAGACTGTAGAGCAATTGAAGCTCTCTGAGGAGCGGTTTCGCCAGCAAGCTAAAGAGCTTGCTGAAGCAAATCAACTGAGAGATGAGTTTCTTGCGGTCATTTCCCATGAGTTGCGCACCCCCCTCAATCCAATTCTGGGTTGGGTACAGGTGTTACGCAAGGGAACCCTGAGTGCAACACAGGTAGACCATGCGCTGGAAACCATCGAACGCAATGCTAAGCTCCAAACTCAGCTCATTGAGGATCTCCTGGATATCTCCCGGATTCTTCGCGGCAAACTGAGTCTTAAAAAAGCCCCTGTTGATCTAGGACACATCATTGGAGCCTCGCTTGAGACGGTTCGTCTTGCAATAGAAGCCAAACACATTCAGGTTGAGACCCATTTGGCTCCGAGAGGACAGATGGTTTTTGGAGATGCAGGTCGCCTGCAACAAGTCATTTGGAATCTCCTCTCGAATGCCGTGAAATTTACGCCTGAAAGCGGCAAGATTGAAATTGATCTCAATTACGTTAATCTCAAAGCTCAGATTACTGTTAAGGATACGGGTATTGGAATTAGCTCGGAATTTCTCCCCTACGTATTTGAATACTTCCGTCAGGCGGATAGCTCTATCACCCGCAACTTTGGGGGATTAGGATTAGGATTAGCGATCGCGCGTCAGATTACGGAACTGCACGGGGGTACCATTCGAGCAGAAAGCCTAGGTGAAGGCGAAGGTACAACCTTCACCGTGACTCTACCACTCATGACAACGGTCTCTGAGACAGCTGAGCAAATCACACCAGCCGACAATACTTCTGGGCTACAGGCGGTAAAAGTGCTCGTGGTCGATGATGAGCCGGATAATCTTGATCTCATTGCCTTTGTTTTGGCAGATGCGGGTGCAACAGTGACTGCCGTTGCTTCAGCGGGTGAAGCATTAGCCGTGCTGCCACAATTTAGGCCAGATGTTTTAGTCAGCGATATTGGGATGCCCGAAATGAATGGCTATGAACTGGCTCGACAGGCTCAAGCATCTTTACCGCCAGGAGAATCACTTCCAGCAATCGCCCTCACGGCTTATGCTGGGGAAGCAGACCAAGAACGAGCTTTAGCTGCAGGCTTTCGAGTCCATTTATCGAAGCCAGTCGAGCCGGTAGATCTGATTCGGTCCATTGTTGAGCTGGTTCGTTCAAAGCCATCGCCTTAAACGCAAAGGTCAAAGCAGAAGTGCTTCATATGCGATGAACTAGATTGGCAACCACTGTGATAAATTCTGCGGGCTCAACCGGTTTCGGTACATGGGAATTGAAGCCTGAAGAGAGTGCCTTGATCCGATCTGCTGTTCTCGCATAAGCAGTCAGCGCAATGGCAGGAATGGTACCGCCCTGTGCTGGACTTAAGGCTCGTACCTGTTGAATGAGCGTGTAGCCGTCTTCTTCAGGCATCCCGATATCACTGACTAACAGACCAGGACGCTGAGTGGGTGGACTTTGTGTGATCACGGCTAATGCTTCTGCTGCTGATGCTACGGTGAGGACCGTTGCGCCACAGTGCTGAAGAAGCACTGCCAGTAGCTCCCGTGCATCGGCTTCATCATCCACGATTAATACGGTTAAGCCGTCTAATCTGGCCGCACTTATGGGGGGAGCTTGGTCACTGACGCTGGGATGGACCCGCGCTTCGTCAAGTGGGGCAGAACGGAAAATGGCAATGGGTAGAACGACTGTAAAGGCAGCTCCTTGTCCTTCCCCAGCACTCTCTGCCCGCACGCTTCCCCCATGCAGTTCCACTAGTTGCCGAACAATCGCGAGTCCTAGGCCTAGCCCCCCATGATGTCTAGTCGTTGAGCCGTCGGCCTGCTGCAAGCGTTCAAACACATACGGCAAAAAGTCAGGACGAATCCCTTGTCCTGTGTCACTCACCATCACTTCAACATGAGAATTGATGCGTTCTAACCGGATTTGAACCCGCCCATTCTTCGGCGTGAATTTGATCGCATTCGACAGCAAATTCCAAAACACCTGTTGTAGGCGATCCGGGTCGCCAGAGACTGGACCGGCACTCGGATCCAACACACTTTGGATGCGGATATTTTTGGCATCTGCGGCTGGACGAACAGATTCAATGGCGGCTTCAATCACCGAGACCATTACAACAGGCCGGACATTCAACCGCAGCTTGCCTGTAATGATGCGAGACACATCCAGTAAGTCTTCAATCAGTTGATTCTGTGCCCGAGCATTGCGCTGGATTGTCTCTAGAGCGCGGTTTACAGTTGCTGCATCCTGTGTTTTGGTAAGCAGCATGGTTGACCAACCCAGGATGGCGTTGAGCGGCGTTTTCAGCTCGTGAGAGAGCGTGGTTAAAAACTCATCCTTGAGACGATTGGCTTTGACTAGCTCCTCAGCTTGTTGCCGTAGTAGGGCTTCGACCTGTTTACTCTCGGTCAAATCCAAGACGAAGCAGACCCAGGACGTTTGGTCCTCTTCGAGCAGGGCAGCGCCAATGAGAATCGGTACCCGGCTGCCATCTTTGCGAATATATTCCTTCTCAAATGGAGTACAGCGTCCAGTCATTGAAAGTTCCCGAATGCCCTGTTGATCCCGCTCCTGATACTCGGGCGGTGTCATCTCAAACCAACGCATCACTCCGTTATTTAGATCGTCACGGCCATAGCCAACTATCTCAAGAAACGCATCATTCGCTTCGGTAATATTGCCATCCGCTTCAGCTAGGATAACCCCAATTATATTAGATTCTACCAATCGACTAAAGCGAGCTTCGCTTCTCCTTAAGGCCATCTGCTCAGCTCTGAGGTCCTCTGCTAAAGCTTCCGCTTGGCGTCGCGCTACGACCTGGTCAGTCACCTCAAAGGCAAAAGTAATGATACCTTCTACCTGCCCATGAATATCATAGGTGGGCTGATAGATGAAGTTAAAGAATCCTTCCTCGATTGTGCCATTCCCTTGACGATCAAACTGAGCGGAAACCTCTGCTCCAACGAAAGGAGTTCCAGTCTGAAAAACGTTATCGAGCAACTCAAAGATACCTTGGCCCTCCAAATCAGGAAAAACTTCGCGCGAAGTTTTTCCAATCAACTCACGATTGCCGACCACTTGGCGATACCGTGGATTGGCAAACTCAAACATGTGGTCAGGACCGCGTTGAATACAGATCAAAGCGGGAGCTTGTAGCAGGAGGGAGTAAAGACGATTGCGCTGAACTTCAGCTTCTGCCTGAGCGGCTTGTGCCCCTGCAAGCAACTGATTGCGCTCTGCTTCTGCTTGCTTCCGGGTGCTGACATCCAAAACCCAAGATAAAACTGAGACTAAGTTTCCAGCTTCATCCAGGAGAGCAGAGTTATACCATTCGCAATCGAGTACGCCACCAGTTTTTGTATAATTTCGGTTAAAGCTCACCACTTGTTGCTTAGTGCCTTCCCACAACTGAGCAACAACTGTGCTAGCTGCTGCTACATCTTCAACAAACACAAACTTCCATTCGTCGGGTTGTTTGCCAGTAACCTCGTCAGCTGTCCAGCCAAAGATTTGTTGTGCTTGTCGAGACCACCGAGATACTCGGAAGTTGGCATCCCATTCAATCAGTGCAACCGGAGAGTTATCAATATGAAAGTTAAGCCGTTGCAGTGTATCTTGTAAAATTTGCTCTCTTTGCTTGCGCTCTCGAATATCCCGCACAATGACTTGAGCTGCCGGTTGCCCAGCATAAATTAGCGGTGAGGCAACGACTTCTACATCAATGGGTGTCCCATCTAGCTGAAGAAATTGCTCCTCGACCAGTGCAACTGGCTGCTGTAATTCTAGAAGCTGATGGATTCGCTCTTGAACAGCAGTTCGGTAGGCTGGAGCAATTATCTCTAAAACCGACCGGCTCAGTAACTGAGCTGTCTCAGTTGCGCCCAGTAGCTTGACTCCAGCCCGATTAATAAACACAATCTTTCCCTGCTGTTGAATAAAAATGGTGTCAGGAGAGAGATCAACCAATTGGCGATACTGCGTTTCACGCTCCGCTAGTTGCAGGGTAACCGCATGTGTTTGGCGCTGTGCCCGTTGCATTCGGCCAATAACGAAGCTAATTAGAGTTCCCTCCAGAATAAAAAAAGCAACTTGAATTAGATTGGTAGGAGTTAACGCCAACGCAACGATGGGGTCCAAAAAGAAAAAATCAACAACCAACCCAGATAGTAGTGTTGCCAAGATACCGGCCCGAACTCCCCCACGAAGGGCGCTGAGAATCACAGCCCCAAAAAATAAGAGAAATGGAGTTCTTGCACCAATGAGGGAATTAAGAACAAGCTTCAGTAGCAACGCGACCCCAACACTGAGAAGGGCGATGCTGTATTGTCGGAAAACTATATGAAGACGGGGCATTGATATGAATCCTGCAACTCTCTACTGGGTACGAAAAAAGTAAGGAAACTGCTGCACGTTTGACTTTAAGCAGGGTAAGCACAGTGATCAGCGGGGGCGTAGGACAAAAGAACGGAGCGATAAAATTCCCATTTAACCCCACTTTGAGCAATAGCGTGGTGACTAGCGGCGTTTTTGCAAGTTCACCGCCAATGAAGCACGAGAGCATCAGCTATTGAACAATGAGTCACCGAGCGCTCGGCTTGGTAGTATTCAGGTCCTGCTCACGCTTGAAGTTTGTTGAGGTGAATCTTGTTTGAAGACGGTTGTACATGTGCATTAATCCGGCAATAGTCCAAGATCTGTAACACGACTGTACTACAAACTAATAGCACGATGAGATTCAGGAAAATTCCATCTTTCAAACCCCATTTTCGTTTCACTAACGATTTCCTAGAACTTAGTGAATTGAAAAGAGAGCTGTATTCCTTGCCCTGATGAGTGTTCAGCCCGGTCTTCTGCTCTCGCTGATTTTTTGAGATGGCTTTTTTCATTAAGTTAATAGCTTTAAGTTGTAATAACTTAGTGAAAAGCTCGAGGCTGGCATGGCATTTCAAAAAGGCGAAAATCCGCATCATCCGCTTCCCGGATCTGTCCTCACGGTTGAACCCATTCGGGACAAGAAGGCGATTGACCGCATCAAGAAACTGCTGCGGGATCAGCCGCGTGACCTTTGCCTGTTTGTTCTGGGAATTAATACTGCATTTGAGATGCCAAAATTTATGGCTTGGAGCCTTGAGCCTCAATTTCGCTGATTACCTCTTCAACCAGCTTCATCAGTTTAGGAAGTTGCTTGCTAAGTGCTTGACGTTTAGGAGACAGCGTTCCGGAATCACTCATCGACTCCCACGCCTGCAACTTCTTGAGTGCCTGATGCAAAATCTTCTGCTCGGAAACCATGACATCTTGTCGTGGTTTCTGAGTTTGCTCCTCATTCAGGTAGCGTTGAACTGTTCTTAGACTTTTTCCCACAATCACTTCCAGAGCAGGACGTAAAGCTTTAGTGCCTTTCGTGGGTCTACCAGGCTGATCGACATAGCCTGACGATCTCAGCCGATTTGCCAGTGCTCTCACCTCTGCTGGAGTATAGTCTCGACGATGCTCATTTTCCGCGATTTCGACTTGCAATGCCCGGTCTGGTTCTTCCTCCGCATCAAACGGTAGAACTCGTACTGGAATCAGGTTCGATAGAAAAAGCTTTTCGTAAGCAGGCGTGTTCTGGTTTCTTAGTAACCTAATTGCAGCCAGGCGGTGTGCTCCAGCTAAGAGACGATTTCGGCTATCCAGAACTAAAGGTTCTAGCAACCCCAACACAGAGATTGACTCTGCCAACGCCTCAACGTGAGATTGCTTTAATTCGCGAGTATTCGTCTCTCGATCGAGAATATCTTCAAGCACTCTCACTGATTGTGCTGAGTCTAGGACGCTTTTTACAGACTTTGTTGGTTCCGGTAGGTTGCTCTCTTTACTTCTTGGCTCCGCACTTCCCTTCGCTGCCCTGATAATGGCATCAAAATTGCTCATAACAGTATCTCTTTTCCAACCTTCTGATAATCTTCCCAACCTTGCTTTGCGCGAGGATCGTCAACCTCGTCGATCGGCACTCCCAACAACGCAGAGCGTTGAAACGCAATGAGTCGCCGAATACCCGTTTTAAAAACAGGAAGTCCTGCCTGGGTCAAACTTGCTCGTGCTTTCTCTCCTTCCTTTGAAGGTGCTGGTGGAATGATAGTGAGTAGAATTTTATAGCGATCGCTGTCCAACTCCACCAACGCATCAACAGTGAGCATCAAAGCATCAAGCGCAAAAGCATCAGGACTCGACGGAATAACCAACAGATCACATCCGTCTACCAGTGCTTTGAGGTCTTCATGGCTCGGTCTGGCAGGCGTGTCAATCACAATATGCTCGTAACTCCTTGCATATTTAGCAGCCTGACGTTCATCTACCACTTTGAAAGGAGGATTGCCACGGTTTGCCCAATTGGTAACAGAGCGATTTACATCCCCATCAATGAGCAGGGTTGGAGCTTTCTTCTGTAAATAAGCAGCAAGATGTATAGCAGATGTACTCTTCCCAACGCCACCCTTAAACGATGCAACTGTAAGAATCATGAACGGCTTACATATTCCTATGATTTTCAAAGCTTCTGAATTTTAGCTGAAATACTTTTGAATACTGTCTTCGCGCAAGAAGTTGACGCAATTTCTCATTCTCTCCTTGAAAACCATGACATCTTGTCATGGTTTTCAAGGAGGCAAAAATGGCAACTTAGAGTTCAGAAGCTGCGTGCCATGAACTAGTCTAGATATCGGAAGCTCAGAGATTCAGTGATGCCTCCTCGAAAACCCTCAATTCCTACTTGCCTTTATCAGATCAAGATCACACTTCAAGATTTGCGCCCTCCCGTCTGGCGAAGAGTTCAGGTTTGGAGCGATATTAGTTTAGGCGAACTGCATCAAATCATTCAGATAGTAATGGGCTGGACAGACTCTCATCTTCATCTATTTCTTATCCAGGGAATGGAGTATGGTGAGCCAGATCCAGAATACGACTGGGAAGTTAAAGACGAACGCAAAGTAAAGCTGAACCGAGTGGTGTCTGGTGAAAAATTTAAATTTCGCTACACCTATGACATGGGGGATAGCTGGGAACATGAAATTCTGATTGAGAAGGTTTTGCCTGCCGAGCCTGAAATTCCTTGCTATGGGGTTTGCGTTACGGGTAAACGAGCCTGTCCACCAGAAGACTGCGGCGGCACTTGGGGATACACGGAGTTAATCGAAACGTTACGAGATCCGAATCACCCAGAGCACGAATCGATGCTGGAGTGGGTTGGCGAAGAATTTAACCCAGAAGCATTTGATGTAAACGAGATTAACGAGGCATTACACCAATTGAAATGATGCCGAAGCGCTCTCTGTATCAACGATATAGTAATCCGTACCCTGAAACGAGCGACCGCTGTGACTATTGCTCCTTCTGCTAATTATGATGCTCCCTGGAAAGAAGCGCTAGAGCGCTATTTCGAGCCATTTCTCGCCTTCTTTTTCCCTCAGATTCACGCCGAAATCGACTGGCAACTGAGCTACGAATCGTTAGACTCAGAATTTCAGCAAGTCGTGCGGGACGCTGAGATCGGTAAACGATTTGTCGATAAACTCGTTAAAGTGTGGCGACGAGATGGACAAGAAACTTGGGTTCTGATTCATGTAGAGATTCAAAGTCAGTATGATTCAGACTTTGCTAAGCGAATGTACACCTACAGCTACCGAATCTTTGACCGCTACAATCGGGATGTCGTAAGCTTGGCGATATTGGGAGATGATCAACTCAATTGGCGACCTCAAGCCTATCACTACACATTGTGGGGCTGTCGAGTCGGAATTGAGTTCCCGATCGTTAAACTGCTCGATTACGAATCGCAGTGGGATTTTTTAGAGCAGAGTCTAAACCCTTATGCAATGCTCGTTCGAGCGCATTTGCTTACTCAGAAAACGAGTGGCGATTCTGAGGATCGATTGACGTGGAAACTGCGACTGGTTCAAGGAATGCAGGCGTTAGGATATAGTGAAGACACCATCTTAGAGTTGTTTCGGTTAGTCGATTTGATGATGACGCTACCACCGGAGCTAGACCAGATTTTCGACACTGAAGTTCGCCGTTTTGGAGCTGAAAATGCCATGCCTTACCTGACGACGATTGAGCGATTTGCGATCGAGCGCGGCAAATTACAGAATGCCCGTGATTCAGTGATGGAAGTTTTAGATGTGCGATTTGGAGCGGTACCACCCGAATTAATCGACCAGCTTAATCAGATGGAAGATCTTGATCGATTGAAGCAATTGCTCAGACAAGCGACTGTATTAGCTTCAATTGCGGACTTTCAAACTTTGTTGCTGAATGAGTGATACTTGCGATCTCCACATGCTAAAGAACTGTCACAGGGGCAACGTCAATCTTGTCTTGGACTAGAATTGGCTTAAATTACCATTGGGTAATGGTCTATAACCCGCATTCTTCTGGCGAGCAATTGGCACAGTGATAACGGTAAATCAAAGTTTGAGGGCTGCACTTCTGCGCTCGGGCGCAGATGTTATAGAACAAATCTATCTTTTACGGCCATTAGTTAAACCGCTTCATCCTCTGGGGAAAAATTGAGCTTAAGCGTTGCATCATTCCACTCAAATGCCTGGCTGGCAATACTGTATGAGATCGATAGCCAATTGAGCCAGCTTTCTCAGGCATCTACCGTGAAAGACCGAGAGCGCTTGAAGGAATAGATCGACCATCTCCGCCTTGCTGGAATTGCTCTGCTAGAAGCCAGAGGATTAATTGAGCTATCCCTACAAAAGCCATATCTATGGGTGATCCAGGAAGGTAAATTCAATCAAGTCGTTCCCTTGGTGGAGTGGCACAAAGCGCTAATCGCCTTCATGATTTCCTCTGGGTCAATCGGTTTGGAGAAATGTCTTTGGAACCCGGCTGCGATCGCTTGCTGTTTATCTACCTCGCCGGCATAAGCCGTAAGGGCGATCGCCGGAATTTGTTTACCCTCCAGTCGGGCGTGAATTTGCCTCATCAGCATGTAGCCATCCATCTCTGGCATCCCAATATCACTGACAATGAGATCTGGGGACACTTTTGGTAACGCTTGCAGAGCTTCTATTCCAGAGGAAACGGTGGTGACGATCGCGCCTGCTTGTTCTAGCACGAACGCCACAAACTCTCGGGAATCGGCTTCATCATCCACAACTAAGATGCAGATGCCGCTTAAATCTTCGGTTGAATTAGGGGGCGGCTTGAGCGCGGGTAACACATTCAATTGAGGTGCCAGCGGAAGTTGCACAGTAAACGTTGCTCCCTTCCCTTCACCGAGGCTACCAACTGCAACCGTTCCGCCATGCAGTTCGACAATTTGCCGCACGATTGCCAGTCCTAATCCCAGCCCGCCAAACTTGCGGGTAGTGGCTCCATCTTCTTGCCGGAAATGCTCAAAGACATAGGGTAGAAAATCGGGCTTGATGCCCTTTCCAGTATCAGTGACTTGAATGTGAGCCTGACTGCCGGTCGAACTTAACGCCACCGTAACATGTCCGTTTGCGGGTGTAAATTTAATGGCGTTAGACAACAGATTCCACACCACCTGCTGCAACCGCCCAGCATCTCCGAGCACAATAGCAGTACTGAGTGAGAGGGTTGTTTGAATTTGAATGGCTTTCGCTTCTGCCGCTAATCGAACTGTTTCGAGCGCTTCTGAAATAATGCTACTCAAATCAACGGGCGTTGTGGTTAAGCTAAGTTTGCCACGTAGGATGCGCGAGATGTCGAGCAGGTCATCAATTAGTTGCACTTGTAGCTGGGCATTGCGCTCGATCGTCGCCAGTGCCGCTGTCGTTTTTGCCACATCCAGTTTTCCCTGCTGCAATAACCTTGACCAGCCCAGAATTGGATTGAGTGGCGATCTCAACTCGTGAGACAGCACGGCTAAAAACTCATCTTTGATCTGGTTGGCTTGTTCTGCTGCTTCTCGTGCCGCTTGTTCTCGTTGCAGCAGTTGCTCTCGTTCTGCCTCAGCCCGTTTTATGGGAGTGATGTTGAGGACAGTGCCGATGAAGCGGATCGTGATTCCAGCTGAGTTAGAGAATGCCTTTCCCTTCGCGGCAATCCACCGCTCTATGCCATCTTCAATGCCGATGGTGCGGTACTCAATATCATACTCACCATCACTATCAGGATTGAGAGCATGCTGCACCATTTGATCGATGCGATCTCGGTCTTCGGGATGTAACCCTGCTAGAAAGACATCGTAGTTAATTTCTGCTTCCGGTGATAGCCCAAACATGGCTTTGCAATGCTGATCCCATTGCAGCAGGCCAGTGATGGGATTGAAGTCCCAGGTGCCTAGCTTGGCTGACTCAAGCGCCAGTCGTAAGCGGTTTTCACTTTCGCGCAGGGCAGCCTCTACCTGCTTGCGATCAGTGATGTTGCGGCTGACGGTGGCTAACCCGATTGGCTGGGTGTTCTCACCTCTAATATAAAAGACGTTGTAGATCATCCACACCGGTGCGCCCGTCTTAAAATGACGGAACCGAATTTCTACCTCCGCCTGTCCCTCCTGCAACACACGGGGAAGAAACTCATTAATAATGAAGTCTTGATCTTCAGGAAAAAAGAAATCTCCAACTGAGGTTTCAATGTATTGCTGCACATCATCCAGCCCTACCAGGTGCTGACCAGCCGAATTGATATAAAACGGGACAAAGTTCAGATCGCACATGCCGATAAACTCCCCACTGTTATCGGCTAGGGAAACAAACTTTTGAATCTCAAGCTCTGCCTGTTTGCGATCGGTAATATCCACAGCAGCGCCATAAACAATCTGCTCCTCAGGATACGGACGAGCCCTCCAAAGCAACCAGCGGTAAGAGCCATCTTTGTGCCGATAGCGATTCTCAAAGGCCAAGGTTTCATTGCCAGAGAACAGGCTGTCAGTTTCTGACACAGATGGGTTGATGTCATCTGGATGAACAAAGGCTGTCCAGGGGCGGGAGGTCATTTCCTCGACAGTCCAGCCGAGTAATCGTTCAAACGTTGGGCTGACCCACTGAAAGTATCCGTCTGTTCTTGTCATTACTTGCAGATCCGATGTCACGGCAAAGAAGCGCTCTCGCTCCTGCTCAACTTGCTGTCGCTCTAGTTCAGTGGCAATTCGTACAGCAAAAATGGTGAGCAAGGATTGGGTAAGTTGAAGATTCTCCAGAGGCTTGCCGTCCATCACACTCAGTAGTCCTAACGGTTTACCTGTTGAATCAAAAAACGGAATGGCGGCGTAGCTTTCAATGCTAAACAACGCCAAGAAATGATCTTCGGGAAATAAAGCCTGGATTCCTTGTGGGTAGTAACACAGCTTCTGCTGCCGAATTGCTTCTAAGCAAGGCGTACCCTGCAACTCATATTCCACGTTATCTATGATTTGACCCTGAGCACAAAAGGCAATTGTTTCTAACGCCTCTGGGTACTCGTTTGCCAACAAACTGATACAGGCGTAACTTGTCCCTAACGCTTTGGTCAGATGTTGCACCAAGGCGGGAAAAAACGCTTTGCCCGTAACAGCGGAAACACCTTGCGTGACCTCCAACAGCACAGCATCGACTTGAGCGACTCGATGAGCTGCTAATCTCAACTCCAACTCATCCACTACCATTGCAGCTAAATCAACCAGGGTTTCTTGCTGTTCTATGGACAATGGAGGGCGAGGCTGATTGTCGAGCAGACACAGGGTTCCTAAATTGAAGCCGTCATGACTAAGCAAGGGCGCACCTGCATAGAAGCGCACCCCCGGTTCAGCTTGCACAAAGGGATTGCAGACAAAGCGATCGTCGAGTCGGGCATCAGGAATAATCAGCGGCTCATCGGTTAACAGAGCAAAGCTGCAAAGCGTGGCATCACGCGGCACTTCGTCGGCACCAAAACCAACGCAGGATTTAAACCAAGCTCTTGATTCATCCACCAGCGAAATAAGGGCAGTCGGAATATTAAATAACCGGGCTGCCAGTCTGGTAATGCGATCAAAGGCTGCTTCGGGAGGCGTATCGAGAATCTTGTAGCGATACAGTGCTGCTAATCGCTCAAGCTCATTCGCAGGGACAGGCGTAGTCAATGACTTTGGTGGCGGTGTCGCAGACATATTTTAACCAGAGCGTGAATCAGGAGCAGAGTTGGAACGAGTCATAAACAATATTGATTCGTATTTCTAATTAAGGCCGTGATGGTTGCAATCAAGGCAGATGGGTCGATCGGTTTTGCCAAATGCCGCTGAAAACCGGCCGCTAGAGCTTGCTGTTGATTTAGTTCCCCGGCATAGGCAGTGAGAGCGATTGCTGGGATCTGCCCGCCCTGTTCTGATGGCAAGGCTCGAATTTGCTGAATCAGCATGTAGCCATCCATTTCGGGCATACCAATGTCACTCAGGAGAACATCAAATCGAGAGTGTGTTAACGCTTGAAAGGCTTCACTTGCAGAAGCAACTGTAATGACGTTAGCCCCAGCCCGTTCTAGCAAAAATGCAACAAAATCACGGCTATCGGTGTCATCATCCACGACCAAAGCCCGGATACCTTCTAAACCGAGTGATGGCTCCATTGGTTGAATTGCAGAATCAATGCTTGATTGAGTGGACATCAGTGGCAGTTGAATGGTGAAGACTGCGCCCAACCCTTCACCCAAGCTATCGGCTTGAATCGTACCACCGTGCAACTCGACCAGATGACGCGAGATGGCTAGCCCTAAGCCCAATCCACCAAACTGGCGAGTTGTGGCACTATCCGCTTGACGAAAATAATCAAATACATGAGGTAGAAAATCAGCAGAAATTCCTTTTCCGGTATCGCTTACCGTGATTTGAGCTTGATGCTCAATTTGTTTTAATTGCACCATCACCTGACCACCTGTGGGTGTAAACTTAACCGCATTGGAAAGCAGATTCCACACAATCTGTTGCAGGCGAGTTGCATCACCCAAAATCATTCCAACCTCAGCCAAATTCGCTTTGATTTGAATTGATTTGACTTCTGCTGCCAGTCGCACGGTTTCGATCGCGGCATGAATAATCTGTGCCAAATTCACCGAACTCACATTCAGGTTGAGCTTACCTTGCAGAATTCGTGAGACATCGAGCAGGTCTTCAATCAGTTCCGATTGCAGTTTGGCATTGCGCTCAATAGTTGCTAGGGCTTGTTTTGTCCTCGCTTCACCTAAATTGCTAGTTTGCAGCAACCTTGACCATCCCAAAATTGGGTTCAGGGGCGATCGCAGTTCATGAGAAAGCACGGCGAGAAATTCGTCTTTAATTCGGTTTGCTTGCTCGGCTTGTTCTCGTGTTGCTTGCTCGCGGGTCAGAAGTTGTTCTCGTTCTGCTTCTACTTGTTTGCGATCGCTAATATCACTCACAAAAATTGTCACTCCCTCAGCAAAGGGATAAATCCGGTTCTCAAACCAGCGCCGAAAGGGAGGATAAAAAAGCTCAACTCGAACAAAAGTCTGTTCGTCAACGGCACGGCGAGCAGCCACTTCAAAGGGCGTATTGCTCACATCGGGAAACACCTCCCAGATGCAGTGCCCCAATAACTCCTCCTGGACCTTGCCCGTCACCGTCATCACTTGTTGATTGACAAAGGTATAGCGCCATTGGCGATCAAGCACAATAAATTGATCGTTAATACCTGCTAAAACGCTTTCCAATCGGACTCTGACGGCTTCGGCTTCAGCCCGTAGTGTATATTCTCGCTCGGCGGCTTCCTGCCGTAGCTGGGCAAGCTTTAGTGTGGCTTCCACCCGCGCCAACAGTTCTCGTGCTGAGAACGGTTTGGTTAAGTAATCATCGGCTCCTGCCGCTAGCCCTTCGACACGCGCCTCTTCCCCTGCCCGTGCCGATAATAGAATGATTGGAATCTGCTGTGTTTTAGGATCGCGGCGGAGTGTCTTTAACAACTCAAACCCATTCAGCCCCGGCATCATTACGTCTGTCAATACTAGGTTTGGTGGTGTATGACGAATTGCACTCAGAGCAGCCCTGCCGTCAGCAACGGCTTCTACCTCATACTGCTCGCTTAATAAGCGTTTGACGTAATTCCGCATATCGGCATTGTCATCAGCGAGGAGAATACGGGCAGCGGGGGGAGAAGGGGAGAGGGAGAGAAGGGGAGAGGGGGAGATAGTAAAATTTTCCGTGTCCCCGTATCTTTGTGTCCCTGTATCCTCTTCTGGTAGCCAACGGGCTGCCTCTTCAACAAATGAAATGGCACTGATTGCGCTCGAAGTAAACGTTTGAGGAGATTGAATGCGGTCTGGTGGTAAATGGGCAGTACCCAAGGGAATCGAGATCGTAAAGGTTGTCCCATGATTCACCTGGCTAATGACATTAATGGTTCCACCATGAAGTTTGACGAGTTCTTGCACTAACGCCAGTCCAATGCCAGATCCCTCATAGGTGCGCGATCTTGTGGCATCAACTCGATGAAAGCGTTCAAATAATCGAGGTAACTCCGCTTCAGGAATACCAACGCCGGTATCTGTAACACTGAATTGAACGCAATCATCGATCGCTTGTAATCGAATCGCGATACTTCCAATGAACGTAAACTTAAACGCATTGGAAATGAGATTGAGAACGATCTTCTCCCACATATCGTGATCAATGTACACGGGTTGCGATAGCGGCTGGCAATCAATCAGGAGATCCATGCCAGCCCGCTCAATTAGAGATCGAAACACACTGGCAAGTTCAGCCGTATAGCTTGCGAGATCAGTAGGCTCATAGGATGCTTGTACCCGTCCCGCTTCAATACGGGAAAAATCTAGCAGCGTATTAACAAGTTTTTGTAGGCGCAACCCGTTTCGCTGAATGAGCTGTAACTGTTCGCATTGATCAGGCTGCAACTGCCCATGCAGCGAGTTTGAGAGTTCTTCCAGCGGACTCAGCATCAACGTCAACGGGGTGCGAAATTCATGCGAGACATTGCTGAAAAATAGCGTCTTAGCGCGATCAAGTTCTGCCAGGGTTTCGGCTCGTTTGCGCTCTTCTTCATAGGTGCGGGCATTAGCGATCGCGGTTACAACATTACTAGCAACCAGATCAAAAAAGCCTCGATACTCATCATCAAACTCTAGTCGGGGGCTCATTCCAATCACTAATAACCCAGCTAAAAGCTGCTTTTGACCCGCTTGAGCGACGGGGAGGACGATCGCCGAATGTGTATGGTCATCCCAAGCTCCACCGGACAGTTGCCCAAATCGGGTTGTGAGGTCACCAACTACTGCACTGTTTCCAGTTTCTCTGACTTGTGCAAGCTGCCAGCAATCTCCTGCTTGAGTTAAATCAACTTGCTCTGGACTGGCAGAGGTACCCCTATCCACCCTGACCGTTTCAATCAAACGAGCTTGTTTTCCATCCTGTTCGACCAGATACAGCAGGGCAAAGGGAATATCATAAGGATTGTTGGCAAGCGTGGCACAGGCAATCTGACACGTTTCCTCAACTGACTTGGCTTCTACAGTACTTGCGGTAAGTTCTCGCAGCGTACTAAGCCGCCGCTCACCCACTACGCGTCGAGTGGTTTCAGTTACAGCCGTGAACGCACCTCCAACCTCTCCCGTTTCCAGGAAAATGGGGCTGTAGGAGTAGGTAAAATAGGCTTCCTCGGTATAGCCGTAGCGATCAACGAGGAGGAGCATATCATCAGACCAGGTTGCCTGTGCCGTTTCCAACACGCCATTGAGCTGCACACCAATCACGTCCCAAATTTCCGACCACATCTCTTGCCCCGGTCGCCCTAGAGCTTTTGGGTGTTTGGTGCCTAAAATGGGTCGCCAAGCATCGTTGTAGAGTAACACTAATTCCTTGCTCCACCAGATCACCATTGGGAAGCGGGAATTTAAGCAGATACTTACGGCTATTTTTAGGCTTGATGCCCAACCCGAAATAGGTCCTAATGGTGTTTGCGACCAGTCATACGATCGCATCAGCTCGCCCATCTCGCCACCACCTGCAAACATGGAATTAGCAGTCTTGCGCTGTGCCGAACCTGTCATTGCTGCGGTTTCCTAAAATATCGAATCAGTAGATCTTCGCCCCGTCTGCCCATTTGGTGTAGCAACAGTTCAATCTGCTTCAATGCGACTGGTAAAGGCTTAGTGCGTCCGTTTTCCCAACGATTCACACCTTGAAAAGAAACCCCTAGCGCTGCGGCAAATTTAGCTTGCGAGAGTCCAAGCCGCTGACGTGTCTCTCGTACCGGCATTGCAACCTCCGACTGTTCGGGCATGAACATAAAACACAACGATTAAACAAGGTTCATTAACCATACCGTGTGGTATGGCCTTCATTCTACTGTCGAAGAGCGTAGAAGCGTTGGTTAAACTTTGGTAATCCTTATAGACTCTGGTCTACAAGCTTTTCAGCCTTGGCAACCAAAAAATTCCAGTGCTATAAAAAGTCGAAAGCGCAACCTCAGTATTTCAACTTCTCTTTGGTTACCAAAACTACAAGTTTTGTAACGCTGTCTTCACTGGCAAACGCTTTTCTCGTTTTCTGGAATTTGAATACCGGTCGGGGTCTGAGCGCGACCTGATTAAAGTTCCGAGCCAAGTGTTTAGCTGTTGATTAGAGGCATTTTGCTACGCTGCCTAATGGATAAAGTCGAGCTAAGTGGCGCGTTTGCGCTTATTTTTCGGATGAAGAGATTGTCAAAATTCTTGAGAAACAGGCGGCAGAAGAGAATCGCAGTCTGAGTAATTTAGCTGCAACGATTCTGATGAAGGCAGCAAGGGAATACGAACAGAAGCAAGAATCCACGAAGTGAGGTGCGGCTGCCGTGACTGCAGTTATTCCAAAGCCATCAGAACAACCGACAGAGCAACGATTTGTCAAAACTGGGGTGAGTTGGGAAGACTTCAAAGCGATTCAGCGAGGCTTTGCGAATTCGCCTGGAGTCCGTTTGTTTTATTACCGCGGGGAGCTTGAGATCTTGGGCACGTCGCCAGAACACGAGATTGTCAAGGGGAATATTGGCTTTCTCGTTGAAGACTATATGTTGTCGGAAGGACTTGAATTCGTCGCCACTGGCTCTTTCTCCCAGAAGTGTGAAGATGAAGCTGCTGCACAAGCAGATGAGTCTTACTGTTTTGACGCTCAGAAGCCGATTCCAGATTTAGCGATCAAGGTTGTAATCACCAGTGGCGGACCGAGCAAGCTAAAACGCTACAAGGCTTTGGGCGTGAAGGAAGTTTGGTTTTGGGAAGATGGTGTGATTGAGATTCATTATTTGGAGGGTGACAGCTATCAGCGCCTCAATTGAAGTCGATTTCTCCCCAACACTGAATACTGAGCATCTAGCATTGGGCGCTGCGGTCGCCCCTGGCGCAGCGAAGCTGACCGCGTCTCGTCCTGAATCGGTGCGACAGTTTAGAGCTAAGAAGTAGCGAGAAACTAATCATTCTTGTCAGTCGGTCACTATTGCCTAAATGATTGCTTAATGCGTCAGATGCGCTAAATCAGGACTTCTCCATATATCCTGATAGCAGTTGAAAAAAATCGCCATGAATCGATCATCGATCAGAGAAAATGACCTGGTACACTTAGACTCACTTCAGTGTGAGAGATCGTTCATGGCGCACCGAGTGTTCACTCTTGTAAATCGTGAGGTTCAACCGATGTTCTAGACCCCTAGAAGCCAAAAACCCCCAATGCTGCAAACAGAGGAGGCTTTGAAAGCTTGATATTTACTTTTAATTAACGGGAGGCGGGGACGCTAACTTGAATGCTTTGGACGGCGTGATAGTTAGAGTCACCTGTGATGCCACGTGCCATGCTTTTTATTATGCCTCATTTGTCGCACATGGCAAGAGGTTTTGCTGTGCATTTTTAGCGCAGATCTAGGCATGGTTCTCTCCCTTCGCTTCATTTCAAGGCAGAGAGCGATGGAAATTCGATGTCAATGATCATTTGACGGACTCAACCAAATTATTTCCTGCTCTCTGTCTCTGCTCCTTATTCAGACAGAGAACCATGCTAATTTCCGACGCTTCATCTGCTCGCCACTGCAGATTCTCCTCGACGAAACGCGGCAATCACTGCGAGATTTGCAGTGATATCAGCGGTAAATGCCGCCAAATTAACAATTTGCATCTCTGCATGAATCTCACTGATGCCGTGGATACGCCCTCCGGCTTCAAGTTCATCGGTCTGACAAAAGACCGACTTTGGGGCAAATTCGTGATCGATGACGGACGCGCTGCTAGAAAGCAGAACAGTGTAGATCGATCTCGTCAGCGCTCCCAATCTCGAACCGAATCACAGGCACAATTTCGCCCACCTGCGCTGAGTGCCGACGTGCGCGACCAGGCTTATCGCCAACTACTAGATGCTTTAACACTGCACCCCGACGATCGCGCCGATCTGCACTGCCGAGGACTAACCGACGCTCAAATTGAAACTTGGGGCGTAAAATCCGTCGAACAGTGGCAAGCGCTCACTTCTCCCCTACCTGTAACCCTGCCTGGAGTTAATCCCGATGGCTTCCATCTCAATTGCCAGCCCGGATATCTCTGTCCGATTCGCAACGTTCATGGGCAGCTCGTCGGTTTCCAGCTTCGGCTGCGTCACATTGATGCAGGTGGACGCTATCGATGGTTTACCAGCGCCACGAAGAAAACTCCGAATGGAGCCACACCGCACCTATCGAACGGAGAACTCCCGATCGCCGTTCATCGCCCAACCCAAATTACAAGAAGCGAGATCGGGCTGGTAGAGGGCGTTGGGGCAAAACCCTTCATTACCGCTCAACGCCGGGAACAAATCATGATCGGAGCCGCAGGCGGACAGTTTGCCAGCAGCCCCGAAACCTTAAAAATCACGATCGACACCTTAGCTGCGGAACTGGGAACGAAAACGATCGAGTTCTACCCGGATGCGGGAGCGGTTCGCAACGCTCATGTCATGCGACAGTACCGCGCGACCTGGAAATTGCTGAAGAAATGGAGCTACTCGGTTCAAGTTGCCTGGTGGGGACAAGAAGCTAAGACAGATTCCGACATCGATGAACTTGATGATTTCCATGCAATTCGGTGGCTTTCGATCGCCCAAATCGAAGCGATCGCACACCCTCGATTTGATTGGTTAGAGCGCATTCAGCGAACGTTGAAGAAAACGCTGCACCCGCGAGAATCAGCCGCCGCATTGAGATCTGTCGTTGAGTGTGAGCAATCCGAGTATTTACCAGGACAACGCCTCGCAGTTTGGCAAACTGCGATCGCTCAAGGCTATCGATTCATTCTTGATACTTCTCCTCCTGGCTCTGGTAAGTCCTACGATTCAGGACACGTTGAACCAGAATTGTTTCAAGCGAAGCAGGTCATTTACGCTTCTGACCAACATCGCAATCCCACGGTGACGACTTTAGAGCAAGAAAATGGCTGGATCGATCTGGAAGCGCGGCATGGCGGACTGATGCGAGAAACGACCCCAGGCGGGAGGGTACGACTGAAGCGAGTCAGCCGAAACGAAACGCCAAATCTTCCCGCAAACTGTAGTCGCCAGCAACTTTTAACCGCACTGCGCCAGAAGTATGTCAAAGGTTCCGATACGGCTTCGCTGATTTGCAGCACTTGTCCACTGAGAGAGGCCTGCACTCATGCAGAAGGTCCGGGGTATGGTTTTCTCAATCAACGCCGATCTGCGTTGTCTTCTCCAAAATTGCGTGCCCACCTGGATAGTCTTCCAGACCCGATCGATTACCCCTTAACCGAGACAGTCCTTCTAATTGATGAGCCAGGACAGAATTTCCGCGTCAAGCAGGAGATTTTAGTGACGCTGAACGATTTAGAACAAACGATTCTCAGACTCGCAGAGTTTCCGGAATTATTTGAGCAGCTCCAGCCGCTTTTAGTGGCGCTGATCCCGCTGCTTGACGGTTCAACCAAGCTGAGTCGATTCGGGATCGCTCACTCAGAATTAATGAGCCAGCTTCCTCGATTAACGATCAATGTGGAGCAAGTGAGCCGAGTCTTGCACCCGGATCTCAGCTTTCTCAATACAACCGCTCAGCATGGCGTGGATCTTGCCGACCTGCCTCGACAACTGCGCAGGCAATTCTCAGAGCGCGATCCCGATTTAGCCGAGCAAGCCGAGAAACGAGTCATCAAACAGTGGTTGCCCGATTTGCTTCAAATTCTGGATGGGACACACTCCGGCAGTTCAACCCGGCTTGGCTACGACGGCTTGACCCTGACTCTACCGGATTTACGACATCGAAATCTTGTTAAAGCAACTAAAGCCACCATCTTCCTGGATGGAACACTGCACCCCCAAGATTTAGCCCTAAAACTCGGATGCTCAATTGATGAAATCTTTGTGTGTCAGCAACGGGTGGAAAAATCGCAGAATCTTACCTTGATTCAGGTGACCGATGTGGGACGGCTGGGAATGCAGCGCGGTGCTGAGCAACAGCGCCGTGTGAATGAAATCATTGCTCACTATCAGCAGCAAGATCAATCGACGAAAGTGATTGATTTTAAGAAATTTGCAACCCAGGGAGCCGGCTGCTGGTGGCGTGACAGTCGCGGTGTCAATGATTTTGAGCAGACCACGCGATTAATTTTAATTGGGACTCCTTGTCGCAATCTAGCAGACTTACAGGCGGAATACGCAATTTGCACCGGCACGCAGCCCCAAGACGATGATCCCCAATTTCATGCCCTTGTCGATCGCTCGATTCTGTCTGAATTTCACCAAGCGATCGGACGGCTGCGATCGCACCGCCGCCTCGAAACCTCGCTAGAAATCATCATTCTTTCCGACTTTGAACTCGATTGCCCGATCCAGAAGCTGAAAGCTTCAGAGATCACGCTCAATGCCAGTACCAAAAGAGAGCGATTCGAGATTGCCGTTCGCTCTGCGGTGGATCAACTGAAAGCCACAGGCAGCAAAATCACGCAGCGGGCGATCTCAGCCCTCATTCCCTACAGTCAGCAGTATCTTTCGCAACACTGGAAATTACTACAAACGCTATTAGAAGGCTCTAATAGCAAAACTAGTCAAACAGATGATTCCGATACAGATGACATCGCCGCTTTACTTGCTCCGGTATTAGAGACAGCCATCTCAGAGTGTGAAACGTCAGCACAAGTGTTAGAAACGGTAGCTGAGACCTTTTACCACTGGGTTGAGCCTATCCAATGGCTGGATGTCTGGGCGTGTCTTAGCGGCACCATACAGACCAAAATATTTGCCGCCCTAACGCTGACGTTGCCTGTGGCGCAAATTGAATCTTTGCTTTAGAAAACAGTGCGAGAAGAACGTTGAGCGGAGTTGAAGAATGCAGAATGGCGCATCATCGATTGTTATAAAAAATATCTCTGATACTGAGTGACTGTGCTACATGTCACTCTTAATATTGGTACGAAGCGAGAGCAAATTTTAATCCTCGTTTCTAATAAAAATACATGTAGAAATGAGGCTCAAAAGCGTTAAAAATAAGGCTTCTTAACTCTAGCTATTTTCTCTGAAACTTGATATCTCAGAATGATTTTCTATTAAGGGATCAAACCTAGTTGCTGTTTTTGTTCTGGTGTCAGGATCGCTAAGATGGCAGGATGAATTTGAGGAGAGGTAGATAATTCCGTGTATTCCAAATTTGCGTTTGGTTCTAGATAAGTTTTGATCACAGTTTCCATAGCCTGCTCGATCGGACGGTTTTTCTGTGCTGGACAGCGGCGGTCATAAATCTCACGTAGCGTTTTTACAGAGTGACCCATTGCATAGGCTAGAGAATGAATCTGCTGCTCGTGACTTTGCCCTGGCTCTGGTGGTTGATCTAGAAACCAAGTTGCATAAATGTCCCGAAGTAAATGAGCATTCATACGTTGTCCAGTAAATCGGTTAGCCCAGTTTGGGATAAGGTTTCCAAAACTACCATCTTGCCCTGGGTCTCGAAAATAGGTTCCTTCTTTTTTACAGAAAACGTAATTATGTTCTGGATTTAATAGCATTCTCAGGGGATACAATTTCCAGTTTTCATTCGGGCTTTCGTAGATTTCGCCTCCACTTTTCCAATTACCTGGTTTATCCCGATAATATCCATATAGCCATGCTTCTAAGTAGTCGTAAAAGCACTTGCCGTCGCTAAACCGTGGGTTTGGAACTTCTAGTACCTGATGCTTATAGGTAGCTCCGGTTTTGTAGCTTTCAGGTGTCATATCTAGAAACCAAAGTCCTGAACGGACTAAAAATTCACCTGATTGAGGATCGACTGGATTATGAGCATTAATTTTTTCACATGTATACCACAAACCACTTTTAGGATTTTTGTAAACAACGTCTTTGTAAAGATATCCATGCCACTTCTCTGTACTGCTTCTACGTTCTTCTTCTCCTAGAACAGGATGAATAAATTCCCCATGCTTGAGATGTCTAGGAGTATCAAGAGAACAACTAGAAACAAATTTCAACCCACAAAATTCTCCAATTCTTCGAGGTGGACGGAATGTCAGCAACCCATAAATGACAAAATCCCTGAATGTTGTAGCAATGATAGTAGGAGAACGCAATCTGCCATTTAAGCTACGGCATTCACATCGTAGTCTCAAAGGGTGAACAACTTTGGATAGAACATCTGGAAGATCTAGCCACTTTTTCGACTCATTAGCCACTGGATTTTGTTCATCAGCTTCTTCTTGAAGTTGATTCATGTGACTTCGTAATTTTCGCAGTATTGAGATATCTCGGTATCCTCTATCATTCGTTCTTG
Organism: Trichocoleus desertorum AS-A10; assembly: GCF_039962155.1. Classification (NCBI taxonomy): domain Bacteria; kingdom Bacillati; phylum Cyanobacteriota; class Cyanophyceae; order Leptolyngbyales; family Trichocoleusaceae; genus Trichocoleus; species Trichocoleus desertorum. The sequence goes on from NZ_JAMPKN010000032.1 coordinate 34,607, forward strand.
TTCTATACTGGAACTTAGTCAGAGGAACAAGCCTTCCTAACCTATTTAATATAGAACGGCTTACATTGTTGCGTTTTCTCAAGAACTGTTTGAATTCGCATAACCAAGTATCGAAATAGTGTGTCAGCTGAGTTGCTTCATCGCTCTCCTTCACGACCTTCATTCGATCTTTCCCAACTAAATATTCCATTCCTGGAGTATTCATCTCAATTGGAATTAGAAGGCTGAGGCTTAAATATTCTTCTGGTACACCCTGATAATAATGTGCCCAAGAAATCATGTATCCAATAACTTTTAATGTCTCTCTAATTGAGACAGGCTTCCAAGCTTTCTGTAAACGACCTGGATAATCAGTATCTGACAAGAAGCTTTTGAACTCCTTAACTTCCTCATGAAGCAGAGACGCTTCATATTCAAATCCAGGTTTAAACTTCCGATCGATCCTACGTCTTTTATTAGTAACCTTTTTACTACTTATCTTTCCATTGCCATGGTAGGCTTTGGGGGCTCGCTTTAAATTTGCTTCAGCTTGGTATACTTTGTCTGACAACTCTGGTTCATAAGGGGGTTTCGGCTCATTAAGCCATCCGTGGCTCTCTGCCCAATCGATGAACGCTTTGAGCCTAGACCGATATGCGTATACTTGCCTATTAAGGCTCTTAAAAACTGCACTTTGGGCGTCTAAAGCACTTTTAAGTTTTAGGATAGGGAGCTGCGCAAGCGTATGCTGTGCAAGATCCATCTCTTCCCGAGTCACTTTATTGCCTTCAGGAGCCGGGTACCCCCATCCAGGCAGCGTGTAGCGGATAAGGGCAGTTGTCGTTTGGCTACAAACTGCTTTGCTAGATTGAGGATTGACACCTAAAAGGTAAGAATAATAAGCATCTAAAGCATCAGCTATTGTTTTCTGACTCATAGCAAAAGGGGTTCCCTCGGGAAGGGGTACTTTAAGCGATACAGACTTGACTACAATTAACTAAAAGGGGTAACTAAAGACAAGACATTTCAACTAGAGTATATTTGTATTGAATAGATTATAAGACAAACAGAACGTTTCACCTGTGAAATGGTTGCCATTTCACATACAAAGATGTATTTAGGAGAAAATCTTATAGATGCTTTGCTGTAAGGGTTGTAGCCCTCAGATATACCAACTCTTATATATAAGATTTGTACATTTATAAGACAGTTGACTAGGAATTCGGGTAGTTCGGGCAGGGATAAATTCGGCATTTCCCGCCTCTTTTCAAACCTGTCTACTCTGTAAGCCGCCATACCCGGAGAGTCTTGCCTGCAATACAGGCTTTGTCCTATCTCGCAGTGCTAGCTAGTGCAGTCATCCAAATCAGTCTCAGTCTTGGCTGAATTGACAGAATTGCTGAGCATCGAAATCTCAACTTAACCTACCCTATTTCAGAGCAAATGAAACTGCCTCATGAAAAGTAATACATCGATCGCTTGAAAGGGAAAATGGGACTACAACTTATTATCAAGCTGTCATTCCTGCTCATAGTCTCGTTGAGAGGGTTCATTGTCCTAACTCTGGAAGCTTGTGGGCATACAAGGGAATTCAGGAGCGAAGGAATAATGACCCCAAACCCAACGTATCAAAGACGATCTCACTCCCTATCTTGAAAACTGAGAAAACCGTTTTCTTGTCCGTCAACTGTCACATGAGCAATGGACGAACGAAGTTGAGTTAGGAATTCTGCGCTCGGGCGCAATAGTTCTAAAACAAATATACCTATTGTATTGAGGATCGATCTCTTGCTTCAAATTACGGAGCTAAATAGAAACATTCATCTCGCCTAATTTCCTGATTTGAAATAATTAGGCGGACGAATTTCTGCATGGTTCCTAGCTTTAAGATCTTAAATAGTGCTAATTATTATTGAGCTGTTTAAACTTCTGGTGAGGGCCGTAGCTTTCACACTACTTATTAATATTTAAAGATTAAGGTGAGTACGCAGTAGATGAAATTACTGACGGTTTATACATTAGCAGGTCGTATAAAAATATTACTTGCTTGCTGCTATTCTCCGCGCCTGTGCCAAAAGCCGCTCTGTCTCTTCCAACTGGTTGCGGGTTTTGTTTGAAAGCTGCTGTGAAATCTTGAGCAACAAGGTCAGATTGAGCTATTCAAGCAACAGCACGATCATTTCTAGTCGTTTCTTTGCTGCTTTAGCTCATATTCCCGATTTCAAGGCAGGACAAGTCTGGGCCTGTGCCAGTGAGACCTCAAAAAACATGAATCACGAAAGGAATTAGCCCTGGCAGAAATGTCGGAGATTGATCAGGCTGTAAGCCAAGGTTTTCAAGGCGTAGTGCAACTGACTGATTCGCTCGAAGCGCAGTAATAAGCGCCGAAACTTGTCTTCCCAAGCGAAGACGCGCTCGGTAGTGCGAAACCGTTCCTGAAAGAGTGCTGGGTTGAAGATCGGCTTACGTCTGGGCTTCGAGGTCTTTCTCCCACGCAGATTTTCAGGAATATTCGGCACCATGCCTCGGTTGAAAATCGCTTTGCGATTCGCCCGACTATCGTAGACCCCATCGAGCGAGACGATCGTCTCGCTGAGGTCGAGTCCGACGTGATGAGCAATGCGGGTGACTTGCGGCAGGGCTGCTTTCAACAGCGGCGACTCATTGCGATTGCCAGGAGCTGAAACAAACGGGGCAACCACATTGCAGTTGCGGTCACAGAAAGCCACAACCTTATCGCCTTTCAAATGCTTGTGTCCGCTGAATCCGAGGTGATCGCCGCCTTTCCTTGCTGCGGTGGTTGTTCCGTCGCCGTGGAGCACGCTGATAACCAGCAACGCTTGCTGGTGGAGGAGTCCTACCGTCCCCGCAAAAATCGCAGCAAAGCAGCCCTGGGCTTCAAACCGCCGAAAGGTGCGGTAGATTCTGGTGTAGTGGATTTCTGGTTGCCCATCTTTGTCCTTTTCGATAGGCAATTCTTTCCACTGACAGCCGAGGTACAATAGTTTCAAAATGTAGTTGAAGACTGCGTGTAAAGAGAGCTTTGGCTGAGGTCCACGACGACCGAGGTGCAGGTGGGGCAAGACAAATTCTTCAAACTGTTCTACGGTCAAATGTGTAGGAATCCATTGCCACTGTTGTATTTGGGGCATTTTTACTCCTGCCGACGGTTCAACGAAAAAGACTGGAGCCATTTTAGTCAGAAACGATAGAAACTCAGACATACAGGAGCTTTCAGACAAATTCACTCAATTGGGAAAACCCGTAACCAGTTGTGAGTATTATTTGAGCGCCTGCTATTGAACGAAGATGACACAAGTCCGTCTGTCACTCGATAGTAACGACGCATCAAACGGATTTGATACCAGGTGCATCCTTGATTGACATATACTCATGTCCATTTGAGCAACGGATCGTCGCAATTTCTTGACCAAATAGAAGGGCTAATGGCTCAGTCTAAGTCAAGCGAAGTTCCCCGGGGAATGCCTCTTCTCAACCTGAAACCGTTCTTTGCAGTTGGCTGTTTACGGACTCATGCTGGGGGAGTTGAACAATAAAAGTGGTTCCGGCACCCACTTCACTCTCAACCGCAATTTGCCCACCCTGCAAGTCCACGCATCGTTTCACCATCGTCAGCCCCAATCCCGTGCCCGGAACCTTTCCCACGTTGCTCGCCCGCTGGAATGGTTCAAATAGATGCCGTTGCGCCTCCAGAGGAATACCAATTCCCGTGTCTCGAACTTGGAGGGTGACCTGTTGATCCGTGCAAACGAGATCTAAATAGACCGGGCTGCTCCCGAGGGAATACTTGATGGCGTTGGACAGGAGATTGGTGAGCGTGTGTCTCAGAAGCTTTTGATCGAGGTAAGCCCGCTCACAGCCTCCTTGATGATGGAATACGATGTGTTGGCGAGCACCTGCACTGAATTGGATTTCTTCCACCAAGCGCTGACAGAACTGCTCCACATCTAAAGGCGCAGGCTCGAACTTCAAACTGCCGCCTTCAACGCGACCAATCTCCAATAAATCGTTTAACAACTGGTCCATTCTGCGGACCGACTGTTGAATCATGTACAAAAACTCTCGGCGTCGCTCCTCGGGCAAATTGGACTCACGCTCCAGCATTTGAGCACATCCCAGGATCGAGGTCATCGGGTTGCGAATTTCATGCGCCGCCATCGACCAAAACCGGGATTTCAACTCGCTCAACTCCTTCTCTTTCTCTAAA
>NZ_JAMPKN010000033.1:0-37892 GCF_039962155.1 Trichocoleus desertorum AS-A10
GCTAAGCAGAAACAGCAGGTATTGGTGATAGACCTTGATCCTCAATCTAATGCTGCTTATGCATTAGGAGTTAACCCTGCTGCTCCCGGAACTGCTGAGTTATTGATGGGTGACAATCCTTCGCCCTTAGAAGCGGCTCCTGGATTATACGTTCTTCCAGGTGGGCCGAATCTGACGAACCATACAATTCAATCACTGCATCCTGAGGACTTGGCTGACCTGATCAAACCCATGCCTTACGATGCTGTCATCTTGGATTGTCCTCCAGGCAATGAAAGTTTGGAGCGTCTAGGCTTAGTGGCAGCTCAAGTGACTCTCGTTGTTACCAATGCCCATCCTTTTGCCATTATGGGCGCGAATCGAGTCATGGGCGTTTTGGAGAGCTACCGAAACCGAGAGCGACGGGGCCCGAAGCAGTGGGCGTTAGTACTTTCCCAAATTGATGAGCGACGCGCTTTAGACAAAGAGATTCCTGCTCAACTAGCTCAGCGTCACTCAGATATAAAAAATTTCACTGTGCATCAAGATACAAACCTTGCCCAAGCTGGAGCGCAACAGGTTCCACTGATGGACTATGCACCCCGATCGCGCTCAGCAGAGGAGTTATCTGCGATCGCTCAGTGGATTATGAAGACGGCTCAGGACTAGAGAACGAGAATGGCTAAAAGACGTAGTGCAGCAGAGTTACTAGATGCAGCCCAAGCAGCAGGAACTGCAATTCAAGCCCAAGATCGGGCAGCAGAAACGAGAGTTGAACAGGAGCAACCTCTTCCCTCTACGATGCCTTTGGCTAAGATCCTGGACCGCAGCATCGATACTCGTGAGTTGAATACCCAGCACGTAGCTGAGTTAGCAGAGTCAATTGCTATCTTGGGTCTTCTAGAACCTTTAGTGGTGGATAGACGAGGACGGTTGTTGGCAGGAGGACATCGTAAAGCAGCAATCCTGGTGGTTCAGGAGCAAAGTCCTGAAGCCTACTCAAAACACTTTCTGCACGACTCTATACCAGTTAGAGTTCTAAATTTTGATGCGGAGGATGACCCTGCTCAAGCACTACAAGTCGAAGTGACGGAAAACGAAAAGCGGCGAGATTACACTCCTGCTGAAGTGCGATCGCTAGCTGAGCGGCTAAGGGATGCTGGATATGTAGAGGTGAAAGGGCGACCTGCAAAAGGTGAGCGAGCTTTGCGTCCTGCCCTGGAAGTGATTATCGGCAAGAGCATTAGAACTGTCAGACGCTACTTGAATGAGGCATTTGAGGAAAGTGTGACAGATGTCCGGCTTTCTGAGCAGCAGGATAATACTGCTACTGCCACTGCGCTTCGTCGATTACAAACAGAACTTAACAGGTGGCAAAAAGCCTATCCGGAACCAGAACTCCCAGAACTTCAAACGATCACCCGTGACACAGCTCGATTGCTAAAACGAGTAGAGGTAGCTCTGAAAAAGCTAAAGGGATAGCCTCTACTATGCTGTTCTTAGAGTGAATTCAAAAGTCTCCAGTTCAACTCGTACCATCAATACAAGTTACTGGTTATGGTTCCTAAGGGGGCTAGTTGGTAGCACTTGCTCAAATTCCATCACAGCACGCTCAAACCAATCCATCAGGGGCCGCCAGTCATCGGACGGCAGCTCTCGCCACTCCAATCGACAAGATAACCAAGTGTTTTCAATCTCAACTCCATAGGCTGTTCCGTCTAGAATCAGCAGATTAGCTTTTTGAAATTTAGTTTTTTGAAAAGGGCGAAAGGCGATTGCACCTAATGTAGACAACAGCTCATTCACTACCTGATTGGCAAGCAATGCCTCGCAACCATAGTCAAAGATATCATCGGGGTGCTCTGGCAAGCGTTGTCTTTGATTCCATTCAATTCGCCTAATCCAGTAGTAGTTTTCCTCCTGAAAGATGGACCAAGATGAGTAAGGAGCAAAGGATGGGTAGCGCCATAAAAATAGTTTGCGTTGATCCTTGCGTCGCTCCACTAAACCTGGATAGGCTTCTGGGTTCTTAACCCGGTGATAAGCTTTTCGAGCGTACCTTAGAGCTTCATCTATGTATGCTTCATCCATGTATTATGCGTTCCATTCCGTTGCTGAAGTGATGAAAAATAAGCTATTTGCTCTACCTTATATAGCCCATTGAGCACCACCCACTTAAATGGATGACGCCAGATCCTTATGGCCTGGTATAACCACCTTGACGCAAATTTAAAGCTACCACTATGTTCCCACTCTCGTAGCCTATTTGGGGTGACTGACGAGAGTCGAACTCGCTAACACTGGTGTCACAAACCAGCCCCTCCACCACTTCGGGTTCAGTCACAGTGGAGCCAAGGGGAGTCGAACCCCTAACCTTCCGCTTGCAAGGCGGATGCTCTAGCCAGTTGAGCTATGGTCCCATTTGGTGGATTCTGGTCGGAGTTGAACCGACATCTTCCTGCTTGCAAGGCAGACGCTTTCCCAGTTAAGCTACAGACCCCTATGGCAGGAATGGCAGGAGTCGAACCTGCATGAAACTGTTTAGAAGACAGTTGCCTTATCCGTTAGGCGACACTCCCATGTTGGTAGTCCTGATAGGATTCGAACCTACAGCCCTCTGTTTGTAGGACAGATGCTCCACCATTGAGCTACAGGACTACGAGAGCGAATGGCGAGAGTCGAACTCGCATCTGGAGATTGGCATACTCCGGTGTTAGCCCTTACACCACATTCGCAAGATTCAAGATTGGAGCGAAAGACGAGACTCGAACTCGTGTCTCCTGGTTGGAAGCCAGGGATGCTAGCCACTGCACCACATTCGCATTCTGGGGCTGGTGACAGGAGTTGAACCTGCAACCTACTGTTTACAAGACAGTTGCTCTGCCGTTGAGCCACACCAGCATTTGGTAGCGGAGGTGAGAATTGCACTCACTGATGTGAAGGGTATGAACCTTCCGAGCCGCTGTTGCTCCATCTCCGCGAGTACCTCTGACAGGAGTCGAACCTGCAACACACTTGGTTTAAGCAAGCGATGTCTGCCGATTGCATCACAGAGGCATTTGGTGGGTTGTATAGGGCTTGAACCTATGCGCTTCCGCTTAAGAGGCGGCTGCTCTACCGACTGAGCTAACAACCCGAACACTTGGTAGGTCGCCCAGGAGTTGAACCTGGATCTCTCCGCTTAAAAGGCGGCTGCATATCCGCTCTGCCAACGACCCGAGAATTGGTACACCGAGCAAGACTCAAACTTACTAATGACCCACTTATCGGGTGGGTGCGTCGATCACTTATAAGGCGTCAATTAGATTGGCTGGTCGCGTCAATTACAAATTCTGCTCACCAGATAATTGTCGTCTACGTCGCGTCAATTATGCGGCAAGTTAAAAGCCTTTCAGAGCAGGCAATTCAGGTTAATTGTCCTCGTAATTTTCATAGCGCGATCGCTGGTAGGAAAGAGCAGGATTTGTAATTGTGAGCAGCCAATCATAATTGTCATTTCACAATCACTTCCGCCTTCGGTGCTTGGTACTCCCGACAGGATTTGAACCTGTAGAATCTAGGCTCTCGACCTAGCACGTCTGCCAGTTCCGTCACGGGAGCAAATGGTCGGGATGGTAGGATTTGAACCCACGACTCCTTGGTCCCAAACCAAGGCTTCTGACCGCTGAATTACATCCCGATAGTTGGTACTGCTGGTGGGAGTCGAACCCACAACCTCTGGTTTCTAAGACCAGCACCTCTTCCAGTTGGGCTACAGCAGCAAGTTGGTACTCCTGGCAGGATTTGAACCTGTACATGAACTGGTTTTGAGACAGCTGCCTCTACCGATTGGGCTACAGGAGTAAGAAATGGGAGGGGCACAGAGGATTGACCCAGGCGACTGTTTACCTCCCAACTGCCCCGCTAGGATTCGAACCTAGAAACTTCGCTTTCAAAGAGCGAGATGTTGCCAGTTACACCACAGGGCAATGAGTTGTGCGACCACGAGCGATCGCAGTTGGATGCAGGAGTTGGGGTCGAACCAACCTCTCCTTGATTCAGAGTCAAGGCGACTTGCCAATCGTCCATCCTGCAAAGAATGGCTGCCCCAGTAGGACTTGAACCTACAACCATACGGTTAACAGCCGTCTACTCTGCCATTGAGCTATGGGGCAATACAAGTTCCCTAAACAGGGATGGGAAGTGACAGGATCGAACTGCCTTCTCGCCGTCTTCAGCGGCACGTGAGCACCAGCTTCACCAACTTCCCATGAGGCGGAGGATAGAGGAATCGAACCCCTAGTCAAGGACTACCCTGGTTTTCAAGACCAGTTGCCAACCATTTAGCGGTATCCTCCAAGTGGCAAGAACGGAGAGAATCGAACTCTCACTCTTCGGTTTCGTAGACCGATGTGTTATCCAGTTACACCACGTTCTTACGAGGCGGAGAGCAGTGGACTCGAACCACAATTGTTCATCCATCTGTTTAGCAAACAGCGCCGATCGCCTGATCGGTTTACTCTCCAGGTTTGGTAGGTCGGGCAGGAGTCGCACCTGCAACGCAAACGCGGCTGTTTTACAGACAGTTGCCCACACTGATAGGCGAGCCGACCTATGTTTGGCAGTGCAGACGGGACTTGAACCCGCTAGTCACACGCTTGAAAGACGTGCCGCTCGACCACTTCGCTTCTGCACCATTGATGCCGTGCAAGTTGAAAAAGCTGTTGATTCACACACAGGATTTGAACCTGTAGTTCACTGTTTAAGAGACAGTTGCCTTACCGTTTGGCGAGTATGTAAGCTTTTTCGATGAGGGCACAACAACGCACAGACCAGGATTTGAACCCGGACTAAAGGCTTTGGAGACCCTTGTGCTGCCGTTACACCATCTGTGCATTGCTTTGGTTGCAGCGGTGGGAGTCGAACCCACATATCCTCAGTTATGAGCTGAGTACCTTACCGTTAGGTGACACTGCAATAGTTGGACTCCAGGGTGGGAATCGAACCCACGAGTAGTTGGTTTTGCAGACCAACGCCTTCCCACTTGGCGACCTGGAGAGGTGGTGGAGACGAGGGGAATCGAACCCCAGTCCTGCAACCGTCCATTTGTTGGTTTCGGAGCAGGTGATGCCGATCGCGTCCCCACGAGCGAGGATGACAGGAATTGAACCTGTAACCGCTTGCATTGGAAACAAGTGCTCTGTCCATTTGAGCTACATCCTCATTGGAAGCATCGACGGGAGTTGCACCCGCTTCTCTCTGGCTGAGAACCAAAGCGACTTATCTATTCGCCCACGATGCTACAAGGCGGGAACGGACGGATTTGAACCGACGATCTTTCGCTCGACAGGCGACTGCTTTAAGCCGGACTAAGCTACATTCCCAAAGGTGGCGATTCAGTTTTCAAGGTTCAGGATTGCTGATTACAGCAGGAGTTAAAGGAAGCAACGCCGTTCTAGATGGTAGATTTCCCGCAGATGACGGAGTGCTTGAGTTTGTTTACTTGAATGGTTAGATTGACTTCCCTGATTGAATTGCTTGTCTCGAAGAGATGCAGAAGTACGTAGGAAATGAGTTTTCCAGTGTTCTGAAAGCTTCGAGAGAAGACCTTTAACTTAAAGGGAGTGAGCAGTCATTGGATTCGCTCCTTTGTGTCTCATCTCATACTACAGTTGTAATACAACGTACTACATAGTGTCAAGGGGATACTACAACTTTTTTTGAGAAGCGAGAGGGTAATGGTGGCAACGATGGCTAGACTGCCCTCTCTGACTTGGTTGTAGTTGCTAGGCCAGGGAAGAGATGTGTGCTTCACTCATCTGCCACAGTTTGTAGAGGAGGAGTTCAACGCGATCGCTGAGCACCGTGAGGAACATCCCTTCGTGAGCTTCCTTACTCTCAGCAATCCAGCTCCCACACAAGCTCACTTCTACAAACTCGTCATCGACTGAAATGACAGTCACTCTTCCTCTGCATTCCTGCCCCAACGTCGTCTCTAGATGTTTTAGGTTAGGGACATCAGCAGGCCATAGAAAGGAGGCATGACCAGGCTCGACTTGGAGGGATTGCTCTAAGCGCATAGCGAGAACAACCCGCTGGGCGATCGCCACTTCTAGAGAGGTCATCACCCGCTCCATGTACAGTCCGCCTTCGGTGTAGTTCAGCTTCAACATTGGCCTTACCTCCTTCTATTCAGCTCAGTCGTTGGTGGGCTGCTCTTTCCAGAACTGTTCTGCAAATGCGATCGCAGGGTGAATCGGTGCTTTGGGTTTGCTTCTGAGCACCATTCCGGTGTCGTGTAAGAGGCGATCGCTCTTAGCTGAATTGCACTTGTCGCACGCAGCCACTACGTTGTCCCAGGTATGGGTACCACCCTTAGAACGAGGAATGACGTGATCTAGGGTGAGACGCTTAGTGCTGCCGCAGTACTGGCAGGCATGGCGATCGCGACGGAAGACTTCGCGACGATTCACAGGGGGTAACTTCCACTGCCGCTCTGGATTGCCACTCGTCAAGCGGATGTGCTCAGGTACTTGGAGTACAACGCTGGGAGAGCGAACTTCCCAGGTCTGGAGACTACTGAACTCCAGTGACTCTGCTTGCCCCATCACGAGAAGCACGATCGCCCGCTTAATGTTGATGCGTGCCAAGGGAAGGTAGTTCTTGGAGAAGACTACGACCTGGTTATGCAATATGTGTGATGGCGGACTTTGCTCTGTAGCTTGCATGAATTCACTCCTCAAAAAACAACCCCCACTTCTGATGACCAGGAGCGGGGGTAAGTAAAGGAAGCTGATGCGCTGTTTCCTTATGTCGGTGTCAGGCTAACCCTGCACCTCCCGCTGCTAGTCAGTTGATCCGGATTGAGTTGTCCGGCGACTATCCCATCAATGCCTTTGTTGGCGGATTGACCACCACTAAATCGATACGCTCCCTCACACGCAAACAGCACCGATGCGCTACCCCAACCTCGATGGGGAAGAACAAGGGCACTGGATAAGGTGGCGAGCAGGATACGGATCATAGAAGGCTGTATTACTTGTATTACAAATCTGGATAGCTACATACTACACTTGTAGTATTATCTTGTCCACTTTTTGAAATTAGGTAGTTCGGGTATGGATACACACAAACCAAGCTCCACTTCGGAAATGCAAGTGACGAGTATCCGACTGGAACGTGAACTGAAAGAGCAATTGCGGGGAATTTCTGGGGAAAAAGGGTATCAAACCCTCATTCGAGAAATACTTTGGCAGTTCGTGGAGCAACGAACCATTCACGAGGAAGGGCGATCGCCCTCTCAAGCTACACTTTTGTCTAGATTAGATATTCGAGCTACCTTTGAGGCGATCGCCCAACAAGAGGAGTACTGCGTGATCACAGGCCAATTGATTCAACCGCAGCAACCTATGAGACTAGGGCTAACCATCTCTGGAAAACTTGTTTCTCTAAGTGCTTAGAAAGTGGAAGAAATACTCTTTTGGAGTTAAGTGCTCGCGCGATCGCACCTCTTGATTTTCCGGTTTGCGAGGAGGTGTTATATGTTTTTTGCAAACATTGCTGAAAACGAATAGTGGCGTGCTTTTTGTAGTACGACTAAAACCATTGAGAACTCAAGCGATCGCAACTCAAACAATGCCGAATTAACTCATTTTCGGCATTGTTGTTAAGCATTGCCGATTAAGTTCAGCACAGGAGATAACCTAGGTGTTACCACTAACTTTCATTCCGCCGCTGCAACGAGGAGTTAGACTGCACTTCAACAAAGTGACTTTAAAGGGCAATTAACATTTCTACGATTGTAACCAGCTCACCCTAAAATTATGGCTTTCCCCTAGCTACAAGTAAGTCATAAAACTCGTTCAGCTTTCTGGGCAAAACTTTTTATAGAATGAGTTTGATCTCATATTTAATAACAACAGTATGGCTGATTAATCGATCAAGCGTATATCCAACAACTTTGTCATCTTCCATTATGGAAGAATTTCGAGGTAAATCCTGAAGTAAACTTTATTTCTTCGTTAGCTCTAAAGTTGTTCATTATACTGTTTTTCACAATCGAAACTATGACTGTGGCTATCGCTCCAAAGAAGTTCAAACTGCTTTTTCCAAAATTCACCTTCACGACTATTTATGGGATGTTTGCGAAAAAGATACTCTACGGCATGACTATCTGTATCGATCGGTGTAGGTCCCCAAAAAACAGAGGAATCTATTATGGCAATCCATGCAGGATGATGATTATGGTTAAATCTAACCCTATCTGCTATATTCCGCTCTACAAAAGGATCTGTTGAGTTTGCAACGTTAGTTTTCCCCCGTTCTAATTTCATTCCTCGACCTCTTATACGTGCATATATGGGTGAACCTTCTTTAAAGGACGCGAGCAAGATACGAACATCTGAGGCCTTGCTGTCAACAATTTCAATTGCATCTCTCTGTATCCCTGGCAACCAAGTTTGATAGATCCATATTCGTTTATGAGCAGTTTGTATAGCTTCATGATACTCATATCTATCAGTGTTGTCTGACTCTTCAAGTTCAGAGAATGCTAAGGACAACAAACGAACAATTAATGCGACTAAAATTGAAAATCCTAACCTTTCACCAAGCTGAATAAATAAGTTTTTACTCCAAGAACCTTGAGCCAAAAGCACTAAGCTAATTGCGAAGATAAATAAAACAATGGTAAAAATTATTTCTGTTTTGCGACGCTTAATTAGTCTCTCAAGCTTCAATGACATAGTGCTGATTGATTAGAGTACAGTTAGTTTATAAGGTATGGAAGAGTAAAGGATTCTATCTAATTATTTATTGAACTGTAACTTCCTACATAACATACTTGGTTAGGTAGCTATACAACAAATTTCTGCCTGGTTTCGGATTTTAAGTCACTAGGCTGACGAGTTCTCTGGAACATACGCCATGTGAGGGAAATAGGCAGAAAAATCTCAGAATGTCTGATGGCAGAAAACATTGCTATTTCAGCCTAACTATTGTTTAGGCGGAATTGATTCGAGCTAACCCCCAACGTCGAACATTAGCCCGATGAATTTTCCGTATAATACCCCTGGCTCTGGGAATTAGCCCGAATTCTTCAGCGTTTCTTCGCTCCGTTTTCGCCTTTTATTCTGCCTGATATCCTGGGATCGGGATTGGGCGGAATCTAGGGTGCTGACATGGAACTACGACCTCAAAAATTATTCGAAAATTGAGAGATCAACCGATTTGCTAGAAGGGACTAACACCTCAAAGACTTAAAGCTGCGCGATCGCCTGCTCCAACTGCTCATCGGAAACTTCCAAGTATTCCTGAAGTGCGGCCAAACTCTCGTGTCCAGAGATTTCCTGAATCACCCGCAGTGGTATACCCAGGTTCGACATTCTAGTTAGTGCAGTTCGTCGAAAACTATGAGTGCTGGCCCCTTCAATCCCCAGCGACTCGAATGCTCCTCTTAGAATGACCGCTGCTGAATCTGGGTGGATATGCCCCCGACCCCAACGACCGGGGAAGACATAGGTTTTTCCGGCACTGGATTGATGTGCTCTCAGTAGCGTTACAAGTTCTGCCCTCACTGGAATGGAGCGGGTGGATCGCTTTCCTTTAGTGTTTCCCTTCCTTAGTGTCAGCCGCGATCGCACACCCCCAGGTCCGTAGATATCATCCGTTCTGAGGGAACAAGCCTCGGCAATTCGGCAACCTGTGTAGAAGCACACGCCAAACAAAGCCCTATCCCTGGCGTTGGTCAGACCCACTTTAAATAGTCGGGTGACTTCATAGGGAGTGAGGAGTTTAGCCTTGCCGTGGCGATTGACCTTCATGGGAAGCTACACCGGAAAATCTAAATTTTACGATGTAACGGGGTCAAAGCATTGAAATTGCGTTGTTAGTCGCTAGCTTCTAGTGCGGAGTAGTACAAATCTGGGGGTTTCGAAGCTTCAACTGGAGGGGGCGATCGCGGCTTTGATGTTCTAGGATGCGATCGCGGCTTTGAGTTTTTGAAGTGTTGGTGCTTTACAGAGCATGGAGGACATAAGCATTGCTTCCGGAGTTGAACAATCCGTTAATGTTTTTAAGATCTGGTCTGCATTAAATCACTTGGAACATAGAATGCCCCGCTTTTTTCTTTTTTTCATTCTGGGCCTCGTTGTCTTTATTGGTTTGTACTACTGCTTGACCCTCTCAGGAATTGATACAAGGCTAGATTTTCCCTCATCTTTTCTGATTTTGACTAGCCTTCTTATATGGATTCCAGTGTTAAATTGGACAGCCTATGGCCATAGAGAAACAGGCTCTCTATTGAGGAGAGTAGGCCGTCTTCAGAATACTTATTTAGCTCAGTCTCTTGCCGTTATTTATATTGTTGTTAGTCTCATTGCCTTAGCTTTCATAATTTATGAAGTGATGGGTGGCACTCCAAATTTCCCGAGTTCATTACGAGATTGGTCGCCCCTGCTTTCACTTTGGAGTTTTTCAATTAGCTACGCCCTATCGGTCTTTAGCGATTTAATTGTTTATGAAAACGGCATTTACCTTGGTTTTGTTTTACTGAAGTGGGAAGAGATAACTGCTTACCACTGGGACCGGACAGAGCCTAACCTTCTTGTAGTCACTGTAAAACCGGGTTCAATGTTTTCCCTAAAACCTAGCGCAAGGCTTCTCCTTCCACAAGAACAGCGAGACTATGTAGGCAATATACTTTCCACAAAGGTACAAGCAACGAGAACTGATGACGCTTAACACGGTTTTGAAATTGTTAGCTTTACTTGGAATGTTCTAATGCCTTAAATTTACAAAGCCTATGCCTATAAGACAGAGTAGTACAAAGCCTAGAAGCTACCGATGGTGAAAAGGCGGGATGAAATGAGCTACTTCGGATGTAAGTAAGGCGATCGCGCTCTAAACAAAGCTGATCATTCAGCTTGATTAATAGCTCGTGGCTTCCTCTGGTAGGCTAAGAATTCTTTTACAGCAGGGATAAAACCGAGAGAAATAGCGATCGCAATATGTAAAACTCCCATCCCTGAAACAAGGGGAGGGGAGATAGACCCTAGCGCTATAAGGATTAATCCACCCATTGTTAAAAGAAAGACGGCAAGCCACTTAGCCCAACGCATTCCCAGCCAGACGCAATACGAAAGAGCAGCCGTTAAAGCAAGGCGAACAACATCTTCAATCGGGATTCCACCACTATTGAGCCTCAATGTAAGGATGTAAAGCTCAGGCGCAAGGGTCAGTATCCCTATGGCTATCAAAATCGCTCGTCCAATTTGCTGTGTTTTAGTCATTATGCTCCGTACTTCGCACTACCCTAAGTAATCCCATTTAGGGCTTCTTTTACACTTTCACCAATCGATCACTTTGGTGGGCGCTGGAAAGTGACGTGAAGGTATTAACGATACCAATGAAATGCTGCTAGCTTGGCTTGCTTACGAGTGGTAAGCATCATGCTTCTCATAGTATTCTGGATGAAAGTAGTTATCTTGAAATGATCGAATAGAGGAAACATGCTTCTGCTCCACTTCTAAATTCTCAGCATCCTCAAAGCGTTTGATAAGCCCATTAATAATACGTGGGTCTGTTGTGTACAATCCCACTTCACGCTCTTTAGATGGACCATCCTTAAGAATAGCTTTCGAGGTAAGGAAGTTGTGGCTTCCAACCATTGCAAACTTACGATCGCAAACTAAAAACTTTTCATGTGTTCCTAAAAGCTTTAACTGAAACTCATTGGGGAAATCTTCTTGAAGCTTCTCTAATTTATACAAAGCATCATAAAAGCCATTAGTCTTTAAACCAGCGCGAAACTTTTTAGTACAATTGCCTGATTCTTTTATATCCTTCAAGTGGCCCCAACCAATATAAACTTTTACCCCTCGTTTCAAAGCTTTATTTAGCTTTTGGATAACTGTACTGTCAATGCTATGGCAAGTAAGCCACGGGCAGATCATAACCAGATGCTCAACACATATATCTAAAGCATCTATCAAATACTCACGACTAGCTAGACGATCGCAAACAAGTTTATACTTATACTCAGATTGAAGTCCTGCAAATAAGACTTGAAGCTCAGACACTCGTATATCAGTAACTTGATTAGCGTGACCTATCAATTCTTGTAACCTACTTAATTCGCTCTCTAGTTCACTGACTTTAGTAGTATGAGCAGAAAGCCCTTCTAGCTTTTGCCAAACTTCTTCTAAAGCCTGCATTGAATGTTGTTCTGGACGTACAGCAAATTCTTGACTAACTTGATTTAATTGTCTTTGAAGGCTGGTAATTTCTTCCGTCAGCTTGTTAACAACTCTTTGCTCCCAGGGTAAAAGTTCTTCTTGCGTCAAGAACTGCTGGGATTTCTCTTCAATTTCCTGAATCTTAGTTTTAAGTTTATTCACCCTTCGATCAACATCTAAGGCATCAATTGATACTTGAGTCCAACCTATCTTTTCTTCTAAGCTATCAGCCTGAATCTTTAGACTGTTGATGCCTTCCCATAAAGTAGCTGGATCAAAAGGTGTTACTGGTGATGGCAACTCTTTAATTTGTTTTTGTAAAACTGCAATTGCATTATTTAATTCTGAAATTTTATGCATTGAAGCCTTGCTAGTAATGTCCTCACTTAGCCTATTAAGTTTTTCACTGAGATCTACTGTCATACTTATTGTTGGACTTAGCCTAGATGCCAGTTCTGCCAACTGAGGAGTTATGACAGTTTGATTGGCATTTTCTAGCTGAGCAATATGTTGCTCTAACTTTTCTAACTGAATCTTCAATAGCTCTCTTTGCAGCTCTGATTGCTCAGTTTGATTTTTTGCACTGGATTGAAGCTCAGCAATGTCTGCACGTAACGGAGCTAAGTCAATGGCCTTGAGTGGAGTCAAGCATTTATCTATAGCAGCAATCTGTTGAGAGAGTTGGGCAACGCTTGCACCAACTTGTTTGAGATCTTCCTCCAGATGATCTGGTTGAAATGGTGAAGGGATTTGGGCGAGCTTATCTTGCAATTCACAACTGAGAGACTTGATCTGCCCATCTACATGGCGGTGTACCTCACTTACTGTATCCTCAGCATCTTTCTGCAAGTTGGCGATCGCCTCTTGAGTTCTTATGAGCTGAGCATGAATGTCTGTCGGATCAAAGGAATCAGGTACAGAAGGAAGCGCTTGTAATTGCTGCTGAACGCCATCAAATCTCTTTTGAACTTGAGTATCAACCTGAGTAATAGCAGCCTGGGTGTCACGCTGGCTTTGCTTCTGAAGACGCTCACGATTTAGGGTATTCAGTGCTAATGACATCGACAGTGGAGCTGCGGCAAAAACAACTTGCTGAGATACAGCAGCAGCCACTGTTCCGATAGCGGAAGTCAGCAGCGAGGCATACTCTGCCCTCTGCAACCATTGATTATTTGCGTTACCCATGTCACTCACTTAGGAATCCTTTAGCTAGAGGATTCCACGTTTACCCTAATTTTCCACAGCGAAAGCGTGAAAAGTTTACGAGGTCGGAGTAGCGAAGGATGAAGTTCTCAGAAAGATTTCTACCAATTGAAGGGCAACTTGTAGGGATTGAAGGACTATTGAGCTTAATTGAGGTTCTGCTCCTATGCTACGCGCGACACTCCGACCCATCACATTAGCCCTAGTTTTGAGTGCGAGCGCTCTAACTGGATGCACCAGGATTGACTATGACACCAGCCAACAGAGGGATTGGGTAGGGGTAGACGTTTCTACACGTGGTGAGGATTCACTCTTCGCTACCTCCATAGACAAAGCCTCTGTCAAGCCATCAGAAGAGGGCATACAGTTCGATGAGCTGAGCGAGAGCCCAGATGAGAGTAGCTCGATTGCCACTTACACCCTTAACTGCAACAACGGCACCTATACAGAAATCCAGCGAACTTTTTTGAATACTAAAGGTAAGCCGACACGACAAGAGAAGAAGCTTTGGCAATATAACTCCAATAGCAACAAGAAACAGGCAACAGTCCATCGCTCCCTATGCCAAGAGATAGGGTTGAAGCCTAAGTTTTAGTGCGCCGAGTTAGTCTACGTATCCCTAAAAATTTAATCCCCCAACCTAGCAAGCCAGATCAGGGGGGTAATTAATGCCGACGTGGGATTTCGCCTCACCGCATGTTACAGCCATGCTAGCAGATCAGCGAATCATCATCCCGGCCCCAACAACTCGGCTCAAGACTTCACCCAACTTACTTTTTGGGTTAGTCCGGGCCTGTAGATTTGCGATCGCAGAATCCATCCTGGCATCGTTGACAACAAGCTGTTGACGCTGACTAAAGGGTGAAGCAGCAACCTTCGCTGGAGCTAGTCTCTGAGCCTGTCGTTGCTGACGAACTGCCATCAAATCTTGAGCTGCGTCAATCTCTTGTTGTTTGGCGATCGCCTTCTCTCGGAGTGCTTCAACTCTGGGGTCAGCTTGCAGCGCTTGTGTAGGGGTAAAGATTCGCCCCATTTCTAATTGCTGTGCATCTAAGTTTTGCTGTTGAGCACGTCCGGCAATTGCTCGAAGCGTTGCGTTGGGATTGGCTGGTGCATCGACAGGAGCCAAGCCATAGTCTCCAGGCCGAACCTGTGCTCGAACATCGTCTCTAATTTGGTGAGCTGCAACTAGGGAATCTAGAGTATTGCCCTCACGGTACAAGCCTTGACGTTCTGTAGGACTGGTGAGGTTGAAAGGAGTGGCTGTTGCGTCGGTTGTTGCAGCAATGCCAGCTTTTAGGGCAGCATCATAGTTGCGATCGAGTACTTGAGTTACAGGCAAACCAGTTGCACGAGCTTGACTGATCGCATCGGGGAACTGTCGGGCAAATGCTTCTCTAGTTAGTGCCTGACCAGCCTGAGCATCTTGATGGTAGCTGCGTGATGCGTCAGAACTTAGATCGGTTGGGCCTAGTCGGATAACTTCAACATTGCGACGAGGAACACCCGATACCATTGAAACTTGATTATTAGCTGAGGCGATCTGCTCTGCACGAGAGGGGTGCATGGGGAGAGGTTGGGCGAGGATAGTGCGAGGGGTTGACATTATTGCTGCCTCAACGCCACCTCCATACGTTCCTCGACCTGGGAGGGTTGCCCCTCCTATGTCAGGGATAAAGTCGTTCTTAGCTCTTGCCGCATAAGGAGTGGTAGTTGTTCCGGCGAGTGGCAAGACTTGGTACTTTAGTGCTGATTCCATCTCAGCTAGGGGATTCTGATATTGAGCTTTGCTGAGTGCCCGATACGCTTTCCCTTGGGCATCCTGAACAACTGGAGCGTAATCATAAGTGTTGGCCCCCAAGTGCGAGTATGGCAACTTAGGTTCTAGATACTCTGATGCCTTCGGAGCAATCCTTGTACTGCCCTCGAACTCTCCAATCAACTCTTGCCGATTGCGATCATTGATAATCATCTGATCGGAAACTGGCATATCCCTGTTACCAATTTCTAAGCGGGAGGAAGTGTCAGCTAACCGTCTTCCAAAGTCCGTCTCAGCTTGTTGTGTTAACTGCTCCAGCGTTTGCCCACCAGAAGCTGCATATTGGAGCGGCTTGCCAGCAACGGTGAACTTCCGATCATCGACATAGCGATCGCCATCATGGATGTCCTTAATGCCAGGACTAGACTTTTGTGAGGCGTAAACACCATCCATCAAATCGTCCAAGCTGTAGGAATGCTTGTAGTCTGTGCCGTGGTTATAGTGCGGCATTGAGGGTCTAAAGCCACCCTCGAAATCATCTCGCACCAAGTCTCGGTAAGGCTTCTCTCTTAAACCCAGCGATCGGGCTTGACTAGGATCGAGGTCGAGCATTTGCATCTGGGTCAGCCCTAGATGTCCAGCCACTTTGTCCCGGTCGATTCTGCTGAGGTAATCTTTATCCACACCCTCACCAAACCGATTTCCAAGATTAGCTAATGCCTGGTTTGTTTCCGCTAGCTCTTGATATGCGGCAGCAGTTCCAATGGATAAATTCTGGGGATTAGGATCGGCACCAATGTATTGCTCAGAAAATGCTTGACTCGCTCTCAATCTTTCAGGGTCTTGAAAGCCTGCATAGCGTTGACGATTCAACATTTTCGCAGCATTACCAGCAACCAAATTATCAATTTGTTTTTCAGTCGAGGCTAAAGCCAACTCAGTCATTCTTCGCTTCGATGGATCGAAATTAGGATCAGCTAGCCACTGCCGATATTGAGCAGCATCCAACTTCTTATTAGATGCAGTAGTGTCGGGGAGCATCGAGTATCCAACTACTTGCTTTACATACCCTGGAGATAAATCAAATCGGCTTTCAACTAACTCTGGAAATGAAGGAGTATCAAGAGTTTTCAGCTCTCGAAGCACCCTCATCGAGCCTAGCCGATTGCGCCCCAAAGCTGGATCATCGTAAGCGCCAGGGTATTGAGCTAGCTTGTCTCGCATTGATTGGGGCTGACGAACTTGAAAGCTTCTAATCGCTTGCTGGGTTTGTGAACTGGGAAGAAGAGAGAGGTTTTCAGTGAACATAAAATTGTGAGTTGAACATAGTGGTATCGTGCCTTATGTAAGGCCGAAAAATACGAGTTTTGGGTAACTCCAAAAGACTGAAATTACTCAACAAAAAACCCCTAGTTTTTGTAGTGAACTAGGGGTTTAGAAGAAGTTTGAGAAAGCTGAATCTCTAACGAGTTACTGGCTTAAACAAGGAGCCATTGGAGCGCATTGAGTTGAGGAGATTTGTGCGCTCTGCTGTAGAAATTGAGCCCTTAGAAACGCACTCATTTAGAAATTTGCCCATCGATTTCTCGGCAGTGAAATCCTGCATGTCCCGTTTTGCAAGTTCATTCATGCGCCACCTTGGTACTCTCCAAACCGTGACCTCCCAGCGAATACCTCCGCCCTTGAGATATTCTGCCTTTTGAACTTTGGGGGAAATGCCGTATCCATGCTCGATCGCTATCCTACAAAATGCTTTGGCTTCATCTTTCCGTTTGAAACCGAAATACAAATCATTTGAGTCAATGTGCTTGGGGTTATCAATAATGCAGGCGGCCATCCGAGGTCCGCATTCGATGAAGAAAATTAGGGTGGAATCAGTTTCTGTGGTGGCAGGGTTTAACATGGTGACGATCCTCTTTAGTTGGGGATTAGGGAGAGCTAGGTCTTGCAAGGGCTGCTCTCCCCCAGAACAGGTTTTGTGACGATTCAAGATGCACTCTGAGCCTGGTCTAACCTACCTCCCAGGCAAGGGATGGAAAACTTAAACGTGAACTGGACCGCGATTGGTATTCACGAAATCGTAGGACTGGCGGGGAGTTGGAGCGTTGATTACTGGAGTGGCATCAATCACCTTCCAGCCCTTTGCTTGAGAGGTTTCCGTCATCCAGGCCAACTCATCTTCGCGGATTGTTTTGTAGGGCTTCGGCTCATCATTGCCTGCCCTGATGAAGGTATGAATCACTGGGCCGCTCCGATAGTAGATCACTCTCTTAATCGGCTGAGGCTTAGACACTTGGCGCAGTCCAGCCCGTGCAGAGAGGGGAGCAGAGAGGTAGTTGGCAACCGCGAAACCATGCTTGCAGATGGGATTCTCCCGTCCAGCATCTCGCTGTTTCTGGTGGTCGGGGCAAGTGCAGGTGTGGCGATCGCCCTCAACTACTACGGTATATGGAGGGGCATCAGGCATTGAAACACTGCGAACGGAGAAATGATTATCCGTACCAATCCAAGGCGTGATGTTGGTGATGGCCTTGGCTCCAGCTTTGCGGAAGTCGATGAAGTCCTGCTCAAATGCTTTGCGGCTGAGGAATGTGGAGCAGCGGGTAGTGTCTTGAGTTCTGCGGTATGTGACTTGAACAGCTCCATTTTTCATCACTTGGAGTCGTTCGATAACTTGGCATCCGAGAATTCTGCGTGCAGAGGCGTGAGAGATGGAGATGTTAGATAGCATGGTGGTGTGTATTGTGTGGTGCAGGGCGATCTACTGACTGGCGATCGCCCTTTTTATTCGAGAAATCTTGAGAGCTGCGAAGCTGCTATTACCCAAGTGCTAGGCTGTGGCCAAGCCGTACTTCTTCATCCGAGCTTGGAGCGCTGAGCCATGAAGCTTGCGACCACGCTTGTCTAGATTCCAATCAGCAGGTAGAGACTCAACCACTGAAGTAGGGGCAGAAACCACCAGGTTTCCCCCGGCAACTAGGACAGCTTCAGGTTTAACTGCGGAAACTTCGATGGTGGGAAATTCAGGCTCAGATGCGGGAGGTAGCAAACCAGCGATCGCCGGAGCAGTGAGTTGAGGTACAACAACTTCGGGTACAACTAGGCCCATTGGCTTGAGGTCAGCTTCGAGGTATACGGGGATTTCGTGGTCTAGGCACTCAACCATGAAGTAATAGAAGTCAGGGAGAAGCATTAGAACCTGGAACACCGTAGCCAATGCGTCATAAGCATCATTCTGGAAGTCGTCAACAATTAGGTCTAACTCAGTGATTGCTGCACGAGCATGAAAGGTTAGAGCAGGCTGAGTGAGTGCCAAGTCTTGACGTGCTTGGTCTTCGAGGATAGCGAGTAGGCGTTGACCGTGGCGCTTGGTGAATTGAGCGAAGAAGATGCCAGCAACGATAGCGGAATCAGCAACTTGAAATGCAACTTTCTCAATGGATACTACGTTCATTTTGAATCTCCTTTTTGCCGCGTACGTGTCGGGGTGCGGCTAAAGCGCTTGACGGGAGTTGCACCCATCGTTCGGCTTGCTTACCGAAGCGCCTCTCCAAAACTACAATTTCCCATTCAGCCGAAGCGCAGCGAAGGCACTACCTGAGGACTGAACTGGGACAATCAGAGCCTCTATTCAATTTTCGAGGTGCTGTTGAGCCTCATACTACTAACCCATTAGTGGTAATGTCAACGGATTAGTACTAACCCGTTAGCAAATGTTACGATACCTCGGGTGTTCTCCTGAGTTGATTTGGTATGACGATTAAAGAGTTGAGGCAAAGGGTTGGGCTAAAAGCAGAGGAAGTAGCTGTTCAGCTAGGAGTAGCGGTCTCGACTATTGGTAATTGGGAGCAGGGCAAAACAATTCCACGGTTGCGGCTAGACCAGTTCGCTCTCTTATGCAAGCTTTACCAATGCAGTATTGAGGAGTTGCACCAGGCAGCACAAGAGTCGAGGCAACGGCGATCGGCAGCAGCAAAGTAGTACAACTACCTCATATCTTGCACCTCGTGATCTGGATGTCCCATCCTTGCCGTTGCAAAAGCCTTCGCTTTTACTCGACTTCCTGAAGCAGCAGGGCAACAACCACCTGGCCTAGGCAGGCTTCGAGCACGATTGTTGCTGCTTCAGCCCAGTCTGGCAGTGTCTTCTGGTTCGTTGAGAGATAGCCCCAGTGGGCCAAGACAAAAGCTGTGAGCAAATTAATATGAGTACCTTGTATA
Source organism: Trichocoleus desertorum AS-A10 (assembly GCF_039962155.1). Taxonomy (NCBI): domain Bacteria; kingdom Bacillati; phylum Cyanobacteriota; class Cyanophyceae; order Leptolyngbyales; family Trichocoleusaceae; genus Trichocoleus; species Trichocoleus desertorum. The sequence goes on from NZ_JAMPKN010000033.1 coordinate 19,374, forward strand.
GCTCAGGCCGCTGAAAGGGAAGAACAGAAGCAGCCTGATAGAAACAAGGATTAATCAATGAAATCTAGTGGGTGCAAGTGTGAGCCTGCCAAAGTTTCTGTAAAGCTAACGATCGATCGTTCCACGATTGAGAATTTAGCGGGGGTTGGCTGGCGCGATCGACGGAAACTGCCCACTCAAGGAGGCATCTATTTCATTCAGGTAAGTTTCGGGATTGCCTACATCGGGCAAACTGGAAACTTAAGGAAGCGATGGAAAACCCACGAGCGACTTGCAGAAATCAAAGCGCTATACCCGGAAGCTTGCATCCGCTACTTGGTAGTTGAAGATCCAGATGAAAGGAGCCGAGTAGAGGCAGCTCTGAACAAGCAGTTCAATCCACCTTGGGAGGGCAAGGTATGGAGGCAGGTGGAAGAAGTACGTCTGGGTAAGTCGTCCAAGTGGGAGTGTTTTGGCTACTCCATTGAAATCTTTAAGGATGGAGCCAAGTTTGCATACAATTTTCTTGCACCCTACAGTCGGGGTGATATTTCGCCAAGCTTCCAATATTTCTCAACTCACAAAGAAGCCTTAGAAGAAGCCAAAAAACATATCAAACTGGACTACACATCTATATTTGCTAACCGCTGGATCATGGAAAGCCATGAAGCTAAACTCATCACGGCGGAACAATATGATGAGCTTTACAAAATTCTCCCGCCCATTTCCCCTACTGATCAAAGAAGCCCCTTGAAACCCTTCTTCATTGAAAAGGATGAGTGGGAATCGTAAACGGAAGATTCATTGACGAGGCTCAAAATCAGAGCAGCCTTGACATGGCCCCTTTGGATTTACAGCGCATCGTATGTAAAGCGATCGCGTTACACCTTTTGTCACCACAAGTTGGGAAGAACCCAGATAAAAAGTTACTGCACATATTCGATAAAGATTCAGCATAGCTCCTAAAAAACAGGAGTTATCCGGTTTCTATGCAACATACTTTTCTGTAGGGGCATTGATTCTGTTTGGCAAGAGTTCAAATAGTTAGACAATTACTTTTCTCCACGTGAGCAGTTGAACTCTACAGACCAAAAACAACAGTACAGCAACACAGCTATAACAAATATGAATGCTACGACTATCAACTCAGCCAGTATGACCCCCAAGCCGATCATCACAGATCTCGAGTGGCGGCCTCCAAGCATGACAGACCCGATTGTCCAAGCAAAATTACCTAACGATCGGCTAATGTTGTACGCAGATGCCGACTCGCACAGTGGTGATGATTGGCAGGGATATGTTCCCGACATCCCAGGCGCTGCAAACCCAACCGGGGGATCAACTCTTGTGGCCTACTGGGATGGCGGTCCCGCCGAATACACGCTGACACTGCGTTCATACTGGGTGCTAGTTCCTGGAAGTTACATGCAACTTGAGCCTGGCGAAAGTTTTCAGAAGACATACAGGTCAACCCACGGCATCACTGAGAGCGACTTACAGACCATCAGCGCTGAACTAGGACTTGACATCGAGGGGTTCCAAGCCAAAATGTCAGCTTCATTCTCGCACGAGATCACAACATCATCAGAGCAGCAGGAAGAGACGATGCATCACGTCGATCCTCCTGCGGAAGGATTCACACGAGTTTGGATGCTGTGGCAGCTCGTGGATGAAATTGTTGCGCTCGACAAAGATGGCAACATAATCTCGAATCCAACACGTCGCGGCGATGTTAACTGGTCTGCGCATGCTCCATCCGGCGCTTACTTAAGCTATCACAATTTGCATCAGCACTTTCCGTCGGATTTCATAGTCTCAGCTTCAAAAGATTTTCCCCATTAAGACCAATATCGAGGTAAGGGCGGCGGTGTAGTGAAAGCCTATAAAGTCGCTTGCAGAGGAACTGATCTATAAAAGCGATGACCCCCTTAACTTGTGGTTTCAATTCCTAGCACATCGTTGAAACTCGAAGTGCCAGAACACAAGAAGGGGGGGCATTTCATCCAGAATCTAACACACGCTTTTTGGAGTGTTCATAGTAGCAGCAAGTTTTATTGCACTATGTTCCCTACACCGAATCATCTATCCAGCCACAGTGCTCACAATCCCAATGCACTCTTAGACTTTCCGAAGTAATGCCAGTCTCACACTTGGGACATCGGCCTGTGAACATGGGGTGTGAGTCAAGCAAAGCCAACTGCTCCAAACGTGACCACTGCTGCTGTGGAGTAACGATCAGCTCACCGTTATAGTAGCTGGCTCCTTCCGGTTCCCAAAGTTCCTCTGGTTCTGCTGTAGGGTCGCACTGAAAATCCAGGCAGTCATCGCTACTCACACCTTCTGGATGCACAGTACAGACCAGATGAGGATTGTGAGCATAGAAAAGGCAGCGATCGCACTCTGGAACTTTACGCCTCATCAATCCTCATCCTTCACTTCTAGCTGGTAGATCCGGTTGGAGGGGTGCTCTGCCATTAAGCGCCAGTAGTAACCGTGGGGTAGTGGTTGCACTCTTGCTCCACATCGATAAAGCAGCGTGGGTTCGTCCCGCCTAATCCCATCCTTCACTGCTTTTTCTAGCTTGGGGTCAGGTGCCGCATCGTTGTACCAAACAATGTGAGCGGTGCCGAAATACCCAGCATTCAGAAGACTTGCGAACAACCACTCCATGATCGGCTGCATCTCCTCCATTGAGATGCCGGAGTCACCTTGCCCGTAGCTTTCGATTGTGGGGGTAGGAGGATTGTTGTTTGGTTGGGGCAGTAGAGGTGCCAGGAGGGAACGGGCCAGAGACAGCAGTTTGTTCATGATCGAGGATTGGGAGCTAGAGTTCAAGGTTCCCTGCTGGCACGACTTGGAAACATGGGGAAGTAAGTTTACTTCCTAATTCCTTCTGTGGTTTCTGCATAGACTGGATGGGCTGAAACCCCACTTCCTCCGTTGTTGAAGTGCTTCTGGAAGTGGTTAGAAGTACTTCTAGAAGTGGAAGTAGGAAGTGAATTAGAAGTGGTTGGAAGTAGTGAATTAGAAGTACTTCCAGAAGTGGTAGTAGAAGTACTTCCATCTCTTCTTCCCCACTCACACCAGCTAAAAGAAACGGCTCCAACCCCAGGCCCGAAGATCCAGAAGAGGGGGTGAGATACTGGCGGTTTCAAATCCCTCGATATTGCTGCGATCGCTGGGATGGGTAGCTCTAGTTTTTGCCAACCAGGTTACAAGCACTTCCCAAAAACGTTTTTGCAACCTGGTTGTAACCTGGTTCAAGCAGTTCTATGCAAAACCATTTTCAAACTATTTACGAAAAACCCTTACTGAAAGTGGTTTGAAAGCGGTTCGGTGGAGGCAACTACTTCCGAAGTGTTTCCGATTGAGTTATTCGGAAGGACTTCGGAAACACTTTTCGGTGCTTTGAGCGGAAAGAGCTACCAACCCAACAAAAAACCCCCGACTCTCGCCGGGGGATAATAAGTCTCATTGTGAGAACTAAGCTGCGATCGCAACGACCTCAACCTGATTGCTGGGTGAGTAGTCAAGCAGTTCTTGCTCAGATAGCACCGAGACAAAGGGGCCACCATTGCTCACCTGATAGGACCATCCAGGTTGAAGCTCAAGCTGTTCCGCCGCTTCCTTGCAGTAGTGATTAAGGCCGATAATTTGCATTGTTGCCCCATCGATCTCAAGCCTTCCAAACAGTGGGAACTGAGGAAGTGGAATCTCTTGTGGGAGCAGGCTTACGATGGTGCTGGGCTTCGATTCGATTTTGAACGACATGGCTAATCTCCTGGCCTAGCTTGCGATCAGTATCAATTCGGGTTCTGCTGCTTTAGTCTCTAGCGATCGCTGGTAATCCTTTGCAGCACGCAGCAAGCGTCCCTCAGACCAGATGTAACCCATGTAATCAGCTCGTCCCCGATTTCGCTTGGTGTCCTCAGTAAATCGCCAATCTAGATGAACCCACCACCCCTGACTGTTTGAGTTTTCAAAAATAGCTACGGATCGCGCACGGCTGCAATATTCGATGCCCACTACAACCACTGAAACGTCGGGGCCAATTTGCACCTCTTGAAATAAGGAGAAGGTAGGCAAAGGCGTATTTCTAGGAATAGTGGTGCAGATGGTTCTGCTAGAGACTTTGGTCTTAGAGGGTTGAAGCGCGAGAATTTTTGACATGATTAAATTACTCCGTTTGTTTTGTATGTGAACAGCGGATGGGCCAGCCTTTGCCGTCGAAAGTTGGGGCTGGTTCTTTTTTTATGGATACGGTTTGATACTGTATCTAGCTGTATGCTACTGTATCTTAAGAGGCAATACAACAGCAAACAATAAAAGGGGTATCATGCTGGCAGTATCGAATCAGTCCTTAATGGGTAGAAGACAACTTGATGCAGTCACGGCCTACCTGCCGACCGAGATCAAGCAGAAACTAGAAGCATGGGCGCTTTCTGAGGATCGGAGCGTGAGTTATCTTGTGGCACGCCTGATTACGGAAGCCGTTGAGGCTAAGGAAAAGCAAAGTAACGAAACACCTCAGCCTAGTAATTGAGGCCAACATGACTACAGAACGAATCGAACGGCTAGAGGCGCTAAGTGAAACGATTTTGCTTGCCCTCGATCAATTGAGACAGAGGCAGGAGGTCTTCCAGCAGCAACTTCAACAACAACAGGAGGGAATGGCAGGCGCAATTGAGACCCTGATCCAAACCGTGGATGAAGTTTCGCGAGAAACAGCAATTGATCGTGCCGAAATGAAAGAATTTCGCGCAACAACTGGGGCAGCCTTGGAGCGTATTGATAGAGTGATGGACTACCTAATACGCCGGGATGGTGAGCGAGGAACCAGTAGTAATGGCTAAGTCAGGAGCGGAAATCGCATTACTACAAACAAGTGAAATTGAGCCACCTTGGGATAAAGGTCTGGATTTGGTACAACATCCTTTCCCTAGGTTACATATTGCTGATACTGCCTTAGATGCTCAAGTTGCCCATATTGAAGGGTTTTGGGCTTTAACCAGTCACCTGGTATACAAGAAGAAGTTTGACTCCCGCCATAAGCTTCCCATCCGGTTACAAGGCGATTTCCGTGCTGGCTTGGAAACTTGGGCTGATGTAGTGAAGCAGTTTTTTGAACTAGCAATTCAATGCCACGCACTCCCCTCAGAACAAAGCTCTAAGTACGCCAATGCAACTGACTGGTTTTCTGGTGTGGTCTGGGAGCTTAAAAATGCTCAGTTCAAAGGACTTTTCAAAATAGGGCCTAAGAGCAAAAAAGAGTCAGTCAGCAAGTTTAGAAACTTAATTAAAAAGTTGAAAGAAGATATTAATCCCTTTGATCCTGCCTTAGAACCTCACACATTCAAATTGGTAGAGGCAGCTATTGGAATTCAGCGTAGGGCTGATCGGTGGAGAAAAGATCACTGGATACCATTTCTAAAAGCTTGGAGTGCATTCATCAGCAACATCGATCGCAATCCACTTTGGAGAATGGTCGAACGGGATGAGAATGGCAAGTTTACCGCTCAAAAGGGGCAAGGAAAATATAAGCCTGCTTTGTCTGCAAAAATCGACTTCCTAGAACCCTTGCAGGATAAGGCTTACAGGTTTTAATGCGTAAACGGAGGTTCCAATAAAAACCATGTTTAACTAAAGCTAGCTCTGAAATGAGCAACCCCCACATTTCTGTGAGGGCCGTCAATAAATCTTGCCACTGGTTAGGTGGGCTACGAACTCCAAAACTACCAGGCAAGGAATTTAACTAATCCATCCCTTAAAACGCCAAAGCAGTGTGGTGGTACACACGGAAGAGGCTAAAGGGACTTGTTGTGCTTAGGCATGAAAGGTGCCCATATCTATGATCGCCGCAGATTCAAAAAGTTTCAAGCATTTTCTTCCCCGTTCTTATTCTAAGGGTAAGACTCGTAAGTTTCAAGATGAGACGAAAAAGGCTGCTGAAAAGCATCAGGAGCAGAAGATTCTTACAAAAAGAAGCAAGCCGCAATACCTTGGACCTATTCGACTAACCAAGTCAGTCGTTGCGTCGATATGCTGGTGGGCGCGGACTGACGGGGGGGATTCTCCCGAAGGATTCATGCAAGTTTTCGAGGGCAATGGGTACCCCCAACTTAGACACCCGAGCTCCAAAGAAGCTCTTGAAAATCCGCATCTATTAAATACCAAAACTCCCAATCGCATCGCAGCGGTTTTTGTGAGCGAAGAAGGACAATCTGATCCTGTCTGGATCGACTTACGACGGGAGGTTTTACTCCCGTGAGCCAATACATTCCTACCCGCAAAGGTAATCCCTGCCAAATTTGTGAAGATGTCAGCTCAAAATGTCGGGAAACTGAAGGAAACATTGCACTATGCATGACCTTCAGCGAGTTGATCGGAGCACCCAACGTCCCAGGCTTTAAGTTCGTTGGGAAAACCAAGAATGGACTCTGGGGTAAATGGATTGTAGATGACGGGCAAAGCTGGACTGAGCAACAACGTGAAGAGTGGAAGCGTACTCAGACAGCACAACGGCAGCTACGAGTCACTAAAGAGAAGGAGAAGCACACTCAATCACTCTCAGCTAAGGAACGCGATCGCTACTACCGCAAGCTTCTTGAGCAACTAGAGCTGCACCCTGACGATGAAGCTGACCTACGGAGACGTGGCTTAACTGACAAGCAAATCAAAGCTTGGGGTGTAAGGTCGGTTGAGCAATGGCAGAAGCTTAGAAGTAAAGTCTCTCCTCTACTAAGTGGAGTTAGGGCTGACGGTCGCAGTCTCAATACGTCTGGAGCAGGCTACCTCTGCCCAATCCGAGACATTAACGGCTTGATTGTTGGGTGCCAAATCCGCTTACGAGATGCAGAGGATGGCCGCTATCGCTGGCTTTCGAGTGCAACTAAGGCAAACCTTGATAGTCCAACACCACACTTGCAGAATGGTGAGCTGCCACTCGCAATCCATCGGCCCTCTAAGTTGAAACTGGATAGCATTGGTATGGCAGAAGGGGTTGGAGCCAAGCCCTTCATCACCTCTGAGAAGCTGGGCCAGGTGGTGATTGGTGCGGCGGGTGGTCTCTTCGCAAGTAGCCCTCAACTGCTCAAGGCAAGTTTGGAGCGGCTGGCCTGTGAACTAGAAACAAGAACTGTAGATTTCTACCCTGACGCAGGTTCCCCCACTAATCGAGCGGTGATTAGGCAATATGAAGCTACTTGGAATCTACTGAAGGATTGGGGCTTCATCGTTCGGGTTGGCTGGTGGAAGCAGTTCACTAAAGAGCACTTAGATATTGATGAACTGCAAAGCTTGAGTGCGATCGGCTTCATCACTCCCACAGAGTTCTTGAAGATCGGTCACAAGGAGATCTGGAAGAGGCACTACACAGAGAAGCGCAAAGAAATTGCCCGACACTCCTTCACCTACAAAGCTGATGTGGTGACTAGCGATCGCTATTTGCCCAAGCTCAAGCTATCCGACTTGAAGCCTGGGATAACGGTAGTCAAGGCACCGTGGGGTAGTGGCAAATCCTCCAACATTTTATCGCCCATTGCTAGGGATGCTCAGAGCGCAGGGTATGACGTGATTCAGGTTGGGCACCTGAATTCGCTGCTAGAGAACACTGCCCCCAAAATGGGCTTAGACACCCACAAGCAAATTAAGGATATTGCATCAGTTGGTAGGAACCTAGTAAACCTCAATACTCATCCAAACCTTGCAATTACTCTGCACTCTCTTGGTGCGATGGTGGACTTGTCTAAGCGAAACAAGCCATTACTTCTCCTGATCGATGAACATGAACAAGTCTTTCAAAGCCTGACGGAGCGGCAGAATGTAACTCTCAAAGGCGAACTCAGACAAGCTGCAAGGAGAAAGCTTGAGCATTTGATTCGTGAAGCTGAGTATGTTTTGCTGTCCGACGCTGATGCTTCAGATACTCTTGTGGATTACATCCGCCATCTCAGAGGTGAGGATAAAGTTCACATTATTCAATCCACCTTCAAAGTGGGAGTAGAGAGATTACCAATTGAGGTCAGCACAGGGAAAGATCCGAGCGAACTAATCAAGAGTTTCTTAGACTGCTTGCGTAACGGTGGTAAGGCAATTTTCTTCGTCAACTGCCCTCAAGAAATCCGTTCAATTGTGGAGCAAATTAAGGCTGATCCTGACCTCCAAAAGCTCAAGGGGCAAGCAGTCTATGGCGATGTCACAAGTGAGCCGGAAGTTGCCCGATTCATTGAGTCGATCGACAAAGAGTACACGAAGCTGAATTGGCTGGTCCACAGCAGTAGCTTGGGAACTGGAGTGGATCTCAATAAAGAGCATTTCACTCATCGATTTGCTCTCATACGTGGAGGAGTGTTGAGTGCAACCGAGTGCTGCCAAGCGATGTTTCGCTATAGGCCAGATGTACCCACACTTATCTGGGTCACTTCGGCAACTCAAGCTAGGGAATGCGATGCCGAGGAAATTCTCAAAGCGTTGCAGTACCGGGAGTCTACTACATTCGATACCCTAAAATGCTCAAGGATTGCTGGAATTCAGGCGAGTGCAGTAGGGGAAATCAGTCATGAGGATCGTCCCTTCCTTGAACTCTACGCAAAGCTCGCAGCCCGGAAGAATGCTAGCCTCTCCAATCTTCGTGAATCAATCTATGAGGTGCTTGAGGTAAGCGGCTACAGCCTGAAGTTCAACGAGCCAGTTACTTACGAAGACATCAAAGTCGCACACCGGGAGATCAAGAAGAGGCTTGATGAGCAGGATTGTGAGGCGATCGCCAATGCTCGTGTTCTCAGTGATGAGGAATTGAGCGAGAAGGCCAACTCATCTACTCTCAGTCTGGCGGACAGGCAGGCAGTTTACAAGACGTTGCTCCACCGCGACACCGGGCTAGAGGTCACGCCTGAGTTGGTGAAAATTGATGATGATGGCAGATGGCGCAAGGGTGTGAAGCATCTTGAGCACTTACTCTCAGACCCAGCTCTAGCAATGTTGGATGATGCCTTAGACCAGAAGAACAATCCGCTTGCAAGCGATCGCTCCCACTACACACTCAAGCACAATCTGCTCGACAGCTTGGGCGTTAAGGACTTTCTCAAGTCAGAACTGGAATGGCGCAAAGGTGATCCAGACTTAGCCCAATTTGCTGAACGTTGCCGCCTGCGATCGCTCGACATCAAAACTATCTGGGGCTTCCACATCCCGCAAGACCCAAAGAAATTAAGTGACGTGCAGGTTCTCGGCGAGTTCTTACGACGATTAGGGCTTTGCACAGTCTATAGGCAAGCTGGAACGGGCAAGAACAAGGAAAAGGTTTACCGCATTGACCCAGCCCGAATGGAACTCTGCAAACGGGTGATTGAGCACAGGCGGAAGAGGCGACAGGAACACCCCTCATTAAAATCCTTCACGGATGAGGGGGTTCTAACCGAGGAACACCCCCTAGTCCCACCCCCACAAACACCAATTCAGGATGCCAAGGAACACCCCCCCCTATATATATCTTTATCCTCAGGGGGTGTTCCTAAATCTAAGTCACCCAATTCCACTGGCCCCTCATCAACATCGAGTACTCAGCAAATTAGCCTCAAACCTGGCGATCTCGTAATTTGGAAGGCACTATCAGGGGAATGGGAAGTTGTCTGGGCTGGTACTGCCATAGCGGGAGTCCGACGAGTGGGTGAGGATTTAGATTGGAGGGTTGATTTAGCTGATTTAACTCCAGTTAAGTAAGGAGTGAGGATGGCAGAATGAACAATTTTGAGTTTGAGTTATGGCTCCTTGAAGGCGATCGCAGCAGGCACACGGCAATCATCCGCGATCTCAAGCGGGAGTTGCGGGAAGAACGGGAAGGGCTGAAAGAAGGAAGTAAACGTCTGGTAAGAAATGAGCAGGATAGGCCGAGAAGATGACTACAGAAACAGAGTGCAATCAGTACGAGTGGATTCTCCTTTGCCAATCTGATGACGGTAGTGACCATTCAATAGATTCCAAGCTAGTTGAGGTAAAGGGAGACATCCTGCGGGTTCGGCGCTCCTTAGTATTAGGAACGCCTGAGCGAACTATGTGGGGAGTGGTTGCAGCTAGCCAAAGCTTGCAGCGGGTGAACCTTGCAACTGGTACTTGGGCCACCGAGAAGGAGGCGTTGCTGGGACTAGAAGCACAGCTATTGCACATCAACGAGCAGGTCAATGGGGAGGAGTATCCCAGCCCTCCCGGTTCGGTAAATGAGGCAGGGTTGAATTTGATTCGCGTCCTACTGCGCGATCGGAAGCGGCGTAAGTTGAAGTTCCCAGTTCGCCGAGGGACAAGCAAAATTCGTTTCACCAATACTAAGAGGACAAGATGAGCTACTTCGATAAGCGCAGAGGCGAGTTGGAGAATTTAGAGGGGCCGGACAAAGGCTTTACGCTTCCTGTCATCGGTCGTCAAGTGCTTGCGCCTTGGGACAACAAAGAGCGAGTCGTTGAGGAATACATTACAAAGAATGGGCTTGCTGAGTTTGGCCCAGAGCTGGGTGAGAAGCTGAGAAATTCAGCACCGAACGATTGGGGCAGCATTGTTCGTGGAGCGGCTGGACGGGAGGCCGCAACAGAAGGTACTAGAGTTCGGGCCAAGAAGGAGGCCCAAGGCGATCGCCAACGGGAATTCCAAGATACCGAATCCTACGAAACTCGGAAGGATGCCCGGAATCTAGCCACTCAACGATCCCTTATGGACAAGCAGTTAGAGGGTCAAAAGTATGGGGCAGACGTTGGATTGAAGGGCATTGAAGCTCAAACCGGAGCCTCCACCAGACAAGCTCAGATTGGGGCAGATGCAGCAGTTCGGCAGGCTGAGATTGGTGGTCGGTACAATGTCCAGGGGCAGGAAGTAGCGGGACGGTACAACGTTCAAGGGCAGGAGGTGATGGGCCGCTACAATCTTGAGGGCACACGCATTGGCGCAAATGCACAAATACGCCAAGCTGAAATTGGAGCCAATGCTAGCCGGGATGTAGCGAACATTGGAGGTAGTTGGAACTATCGCACTACTGACCTTACCAGCGGTCGTCAGCTCCAAGGTCAGCGCGAAGGATTAGCATCTGATGAACGCAGGCAGACTCAGAACTTACTGGCTAATCGGCAGGCGATGGGACAAGAGATGAAGAGACAGGAAGCCAGTGAACTTGTCCAGGCTAGGTTACAACGGGGTGATTCGGGCCGAAACTTCTTGTTGCAAGCAGTGGGGCAGAAGCAGTGGTTCCGGTAGGTTAGGGGCGATCGCCCCAGTGAAGAGGGGCGGCAATCCAGACCTTTTTATTTTGTCTGGGAAACTTTGGTGCAGTGTGTATCAAGGTCACTCAAGCGTTACGCTCCCCGATTTTCAAGTAAAAGTTTGAGAGGTTTTGCAATATGCCAAGGTGGACAGCAGAGGCCAGAGAAAGACAGCGGCAATTAATCAAGGAATGGCAACCTTGGGAGCAATCGACTGGGCCACGGACTCAGGAAGGCAAGGAAATCTCCAGTCAGAATGCAAGGCGAACTAGCTTGTCAGACCAAGAGTTGATAGGTGGACTGCGAAAGATGCGACACGAACTGGGCGCGATCGCTAAGATTCAGCAAAAGCAGCAGATTAATGAAGCGTGGGATGCAGTGATTGCATCATTTAACAAGTGAGAATTTGAGAATTTGAGAGAAAATTGAAACGAACTATTCAGGATTCCTAACTTTCTGTTTTGTAGTCTTGGTACAGCAAGAATTAATCCGCTAGGAACCTGGAGAAAAGCACCTGTGATTCAATCAAAACTAACGTAAATCTTGAAATTGCTAATGTTGTTGTTAATTTGAAAGCGAATTTGAGATCTGGGTTAGTTAATGCAGGATAGGCTGGCATGAAAACCGAACTAGTCGTTGCCCTTATTGCGTCAGGTGCGTCTGTCTGTGTGGCATTAATGAGTTTGGCAACCGCTGTCATTAGTCAAAAATATGCGGCTCGTGCAAGCAGAGCGATTGAAGCGCTGAAATTTGAGTTTACAACTACGCTTGCTAAGCAATCAGTTATTGATTCTCAGCTAAACGAATCACTAGTATCCTTGAAGTTGGCAATACAGGAAATTCAGCAAGCCAAGAATGAAATACAGCTCATTCTTTCCTCGATAAGATCAAGCCTTGATTCTAAAACTGCATTACATCGTATTACTTGCTTGAGAGAAGAATCGTTTAAGTGCTATGAGGAAAACTTAGCAAGCTTGAATGAATTTGAATCCAATGCTTTACACAGGGCTAAGAATCAAGTGCTTTCAGTTGAAAATTTCCTAAAAGAAAGCCTTCGTCATAAACGATATGTATCAGAACTGTCTAGCGCTGATAAACAACACCTAATGTTCCTAAGAAGTAATCTTTCAGACCTTCAGCAACTTCTTCGAGATAGTAGAGAGGAGCGATTGTATGAACGAAGAATGTAATAACTTCAGGGAAAGAGCACCACGGATATTGATGGTTGATGATGATCCGTATCTTTCACTATTATTAGCAGATTATCTTGAAGAAAAAGGGGCTGAGATTGTTGATATTGCTTCTATAGTAGAAGTTGCAACAAGCAAGCTTTTAGAAAATGAATATGATATTTTGATTTCCGACCATCTTTTAGTTGATTCAATACAACAAGAGGATAGACAATATGCTTGTGATTTCATTCAGAGATTACGTCAAGGTAAGATATCAAAGGACGAAAGAATAAAGTCGATGCCTGTAATTATTGTCAGCGGGTATCTGCTACTATCCAGTAGTTTTAATAAGATTAGAAATCTTTATCCTTCAAATACTAAGTTTATTGCAAAACCTTATGAACCTAAAGAAATTCTTCTGGCTATAGAAGAATGCTTAGAGAATTAATGAAGTACTAATAGTTAGGATTAAGCATTGTTGTTCTAACTTGTGAATAGATGTATTACGGCAGACTAAAAACTCTATATAAAAGTATTCACATTTTGTGATTTTCGCCTTGGCGTAATTTCGTTAAGTTGAATTTCTATATTTTTGCCCACGCCCCACGTCACTCCGGCGCTGGCTTCGGGACGGTCCATAGCCCCTCAGATGGCTTGAGCTGTCCAACGAGCTTCCCATCCTCGAAGATCGTCACTTTTCGATAATTCGCTCTCGGCACTTGGATTGCCAGGAAGAACTTGAACCGTGCATCGTCAACCCCGGCGTTGACGTCGGACTTCGGGCGCTTCAGTCGATAACGCAGCGTTAACTCCCCAGCTTTGGTCGTCACCCGCTCGACCTCGAAGATTTGGTCCGCCTTCGACGGATCGGGAGATGAGGCGAACACGTGCGCCACCATGAGGATTTGGCTCTTCTCGTACAGACTCGCCTCCGGATGGAACGGGCGGGGATCTCCAGCGATCGGTGCGGGATGGAACAGCTGGTCGTACTCCTGGGGCGTCCTGATCAGCGCATAGAATCGCGGCTCGGCCTGCTCGTCCCAGTTGACCAAGAAGTTCTGGTACGCATACATCGGGATGCGATTGTAGCTCTCAGCACATTCCCGCGCCATCCCCGTGCCGCCCATGACCACCAGGAAGCTGGTCGCCACGCCGAGGACAATCGTCTTTAAGGGTCGCATAACTGAGTCTCCATGAAGGAACGGTGTGGCATTGCAACTAGGCACTAAGTAACGCACCTACCAATCTGTGAGGCTGGCAATCTAATACCTTAAAGCTCTAATATCTTTCCCAAGACTGTGACAAATTAAGCTATTTGAGAATTCTCATGCTAAGTCAGTAAGCTAGGAAATTGGTCGTCGGAAATTTAATCCTTCTGTAAGCAACATCAATGCAGCAGATCCATTGCCTGGTTGTTGAATACGAGAAAAACCGCCGAGAATTCGTTCTTAGTAATCCTATTTACTCAATTGGGAGCGATCCTAAATGCGATATTTGCCTGATCTCCCAGCTTGTTTCTCGCCGTCATGCTACTTTAGTGCGACTCCCTCACAAATACGACAGCTATTACTATCGGATTGTCGATGGCAACCTCAAGGGCAAACCTAGTGCGAATGGCTTCTTAATTAATGGTCATAAGCTGCAAGCTCACGATCTACAAAATGAAGATGTAATTATATTTGGGCCAGGAGTTCAGGCTGGCTACGCTGTAAGAGCAATAAATTGATTGGGAGGTGTGCTTTTCTTTTTCCAGTGTTTGCAAGGCTGGAACGCTTAATAATCAGAATGCCTGATGTAGGCAATTTGGCTTACTGGAGAATACACCACTTCAATCTCGTCCAGTGTCGGAAATTGTTTTGAGTAGCACTGTACTCGTCCTCCCTCCTCAAGTTCTGACGGCTTCCACCAACCCCTTTCGGGGTACGAGGCAATATCTGGGGGTGAGTCTGAGTCTATATTCGATGGATCGCACTCATAGTCTGCAACTAGTTTGCCAGACTCTAAGCGCAGGTTCCTAGCGAACTGCCTAATATTTGATGAGTTCATCTTAAAACGGCAGTAGTACCCATAGCCGTCTCCGCTTAACCCATTGGTGAAACAACGGAGACTGGAAACTTTGCCGATAAGACCTAAGTATTGAACGGAAAACCCAGTATAAGTCGGGATCGCCCTACCCGAATTCAATAGAGGTGGAACAGCGTATAGAAAGAGCACAATATAAGTAATGAAGCCAAGAGGAACGGCAACGACACAAGCAATGAGTAGTCGAGGAACAATAGAAAACAAACGCCTTAATAGTTGGGCCATTGCAATTCTTCGAGGAAGTAGCACCAAGCTAACAGATCTCTAAAATCCAAGCTTGTGTTTATCTTCGCCTTGGCGTAATTTCGTCAAGATGAATCTCTATATTTTTGCCTTGTCGCCATTTTACCCAGCTATTAAGGAGCTGGGAATAAATATGTAAGGACCTACAAGACAGGACGAAATTACTTAGAGAGCCATTGACCAAACCAATAAAGAAGGATTATTACAAGTGCATGTACAGAGGCATGAAGCTTGATGAATGCAGATAATATGCGTGACGTTTTTTTCGCTAGCGCTTATGAGAAGGCTAATTGCTTTGGTACCGCTGGTGTCATCGGTGCTTTTGGCTGCTCCAGTTCATGCAGGAATGGTTAAACCTACTCCTGTTACCTGCATGTTCTTCCGTGGAGAAGAGCTAGAACTTAAGCAAACCTGTATCTATGACTCTGTCTCTTGGGCTGGAGGTGGGAGTAGTACCCTAACTTGGGAAGATGGCGTTAAAACAAAAACTGAGTGGGGACTAGTTGGTCGAGGGGGAAAGGTTTGCAGGAGTAATGATGAGGTTAGGGTTGATGGTGTTTGTGGAAAAAGCTATTACCGCAACCCTGAAACTACAAAGCGAATTGGTAGTGAGGAAAGACAGCGTAGGATGTCAAATAATCAGAAGGTAATGTATTGTACACAGCTCCGAGACAAATCTATTTGTCGTGCGTGGTAACTTTTGTCACTGCAAAAATTTCTATTGAATGACACTTTAAAAGCAGGTTACATCACCTCAAGATAGCCATTGTTCTGAGGTGATGTTGAACTCTAAGGAAAGTATACGAAGATTGAGCACTTGCGCTCTAAGATATTTTCTTCTTAGGAACAACCTTCAATATAGTCAACTTCGGGAAGCTTACCAGCTCGATATTGAACTACTTTTCCACTCGAAGTTTCAAAAATTATACGAAAATTTTGATCTTCACGATCTTTCGGTACGAAAATAAGGTAACGTCCACCTCTAGAGCCTGTGTAAGGGTGAAGTTTTACTTGAATCTGTCCGGCATATAATGATTTGATTTTTTCCTCGCTATCCCCAACCTTTGCTCCACGCAGAGTTTTCACTTTCGGATTTCTTACATCAACTCTCGCAATACGATTGGCTGTAGCCATAAAGCTCACATCAGTTAGGCCATAGCGAGGTCTGAAGAAAGCACATCCATTGGGGTTAGTATATGTAGAAATCAATTCCACACCTGCATTTCTTGATGCCTCACGAACAGTCATCCCTACCAGAACAGGACCCATCCCATTTGTTGCCACCCGAGATCCCTCAGTCAATTTTACATAAGCTGAGCTAACAGAAATTGGGCTAGCATTTCTCTGGAGTATCTCAGCATTATTTTGGGGTCTTCCTTTATAAGGTGCTATGCTACCGAAAGTCTTGAAGCCGTCTTCTACAGATATATTCGTTGCTTCTAAAGCTTGACTACGAGGAGTTTCTGGATAGCTAATCCAAGCTCCAAAGATTAGCAAAAAAACTGTTGCAATACAAAATTTCATATTTACCTCTGCAAGATTCTTAATTTGCTAATGTCTAATTTGCCCAGCTATTGAATTTTCTAAACATACAAAATGAAAACAGCTTCTAAATAATGAATAAAAATTTTACTGACATCATCTAACTTCTATCTAGAACTAAAGCATCAGCTAAAACTATATTTCTATTAACCTCTGCAAGCATGTTGTGCAAAAAAGTTTGGCTTTATAGGATTAATTTGAATGATATTAACGGTTAATCCTTGGGAATAATGTGCTATCAAATGCTCCACGTCTCAGTCAGGGACAATGTTGCTAGCCTGACTATATTCTTGGGGCAATTGGATGTGAGGTAAACTCCTCAATTTTTTTCTATCAACACCACTACATTTATTGAGCTAAAAATTATGAAGCTATTAGGTTATGCATTTTTGAGTTGTGTTTCTATAATTTTGTCATCCAGTAATGCTTTAGCTAAATCAGTTCCGGGAGAGTCCATTCTTTGTAAAAACAAGAATCTCATCACAGCAATTGCATTTAGTACAAGCAAATATAACATTGCGATATGCAAAGAGTTTGGAGATGCGTATCACTATATTGGCCAAGACAAAAGAAGTAATGCACAAGTATTTTTACCAATTGAAGAGAGAAATAATCGATATAGAGCAAATCCTTGGTTGCTCAAAGCTCGTAATGGAAAATTTACTTATCAAGTCGCTGAATTCAATCCGCGCCGCAAAAATGCATATATCTCAATATCAGTCTTTGAAAATGGAAATAGAATTTATCATGACATGGCGAACAATTTCATAGGTTTGGAGGAATGACAAGGCTCGATCTGAGCTTCTTTAAAAATTATTTGCCTGGAGCTATTACAAGCCCAAGCAGATAACCTGAAAGTTTTAGCTTTAGACTAAATAACTAATTGAATAAAAAGCTAAAGATTTTCATTTTAGTACCCAGAAATCCTCATAAGATATTGAGAAGGTGCAGCTTTTGGGAGGCGTGACGTGCCCATCAATTTTTTGGCGTGCTTAATTGGGCTGTTGTTGGCCTTAGCTGGATGCGCGATCGCTCCTCCCATTGAAAGTCCACCTTCAGCGCCAACGCCAACTCCGATCCCCTCACCTTCGCCACCGACTTCTAGAAGTGTTCATTTACGGCTGGGCAATCCTAGTAACGCTGTGGCCGATGTTGCTCAAGCAAATAACTACTTGATGGTGAAGCCCCAGTATGCCCTGTCCTACAACCGCAGCAAAGGCACTCCCAACTGGGTGAGCTGGCAACTGAATTCCAAATGGTTGGGAGAGGCGGAGCGACAGAATGATTTCCGCCCAGACCCCCAGCTTCCAACGAGCTGGTATCGGGTAACTCCCAGAGACTATACAAACAATGGCTTTGATCGCGGCCATCTCACTTCATCAGAGGATCGAGGGGGGACAGTCGAGGCAAATTCTGCCACCTTTTTGATGACCAACATCATTCCCCAAGCTCCAGACAATAATCAGGGGCCTTGGGTGGCATTGGAGGAATACTGCCGAGATTTAGTCAGGCAGGGTAAAGAGCTCTACATCATCGCTGGAGGCAGGGGCCAAGGTGGTGTGGGTAGCAAAGGTACAATGACCACACTGGCAACAGGCAAGGTTGTGGTTCCAGCCAGCACCTGGAAAGTAATTGTGGTGCTCGACAAGCCAGGTGCCGGACTGAAGGGCATCACTAGCAATACGCGAGTCATTGCTGTAGACATGCCGAATCGACAGGGGATTAAGAGGAATAGCTGGCAGTCCTTCAAAACCTCGGTGGACCAAATTGAAGCGAAGACCCAGTACGACTTTTTGAGCAACGTGCCGCAATCGGTACAGACGGTGATTGAAGCCAATGTTGATAGTCAGTAATCAGGTTTCAATGACTTTGGTGGAGAGTCCAACGCAGTCATTGCCACAGGTACCAATGATATAAACATCAATCTCGATTTGCCCGACTCGATAAACCTTCACGTCGTTCAGGGTGCTAGCGATCGTGTTCTCTAGATTCTTGAATTTAGCAGCGCTCTCCTTCTCTTCGGGGCCGAACCAATCTTGCTCCTCAGTTGAGGATCTGAAGAAATCTGACAAAGTTATCACCTTCACTGGGGCATCTGCTGGGTGTCCAGTTGCTTGAGCTAGTTTTTCGGGAGTCAAAGATGCCCCAGCCTGTCCTTCCCAAGCAAACACCTCAAATGGGTAGTCGGACTCACTCATGAATTGCAAGCCGCTACAGGTTTCCTTCAGTTTGCCGATTGCCTCTGAACTGCTCACGCT
>NZ_JAMPKN010000034.1:0-35527 GCF_039962155.1 Trichocoleus desertorum AS-A10
TCACGAAGGCATGATCTATGTCGTCATGATTCGATTGATGCTGCGGCGATTAACTAAGAACCGACGGAGATGGAAATCAAGCAGTGCTTAATGACCTTTTACAAACACTTTCTTAAACACTCATAGTAAAAGTGTAATCTAGCAAAAAACTGATTTCCTTGAGAAGAATTCACAAAAAACACACGAATTTAAATTTTTAAGACTAGATATCACAAAGAAGTTTCTTGATTTTTACTGCCTTTTATTAAAGTTTTTCCTAATACCTTACTTTGGAAAATATAGAATTTTGCTTCGGATTAGGATTAAGCGTAAGCCGCTTAGGCTAGGAGCTATAGCCACTAAAGCTTTAATTTTAAGAAAAATTAAGCTCAGCGGGAACTATTGCAAGGCTATGAAATCTCTGCTATCAATTAGCTAAACAAATCGTCCCGATTCATAAGACGTTTTTCTGATTCTGCTTTTGACACTCTTCAGTATTTTTGTTTTGTGATTGCTTCATTGCAGCCACTCTAATTGTTCGACGATGTTACAGGCTTGGGTATCAGCTCATGAGTATAGTAACAATTCAATATCGTCTCAACACCGATGAGGAAACACGTCGTCACTTGTGGGAGCTAATGGTTGGAAAGAATACTCCTTTGGTCGATGAACTCAGTAAGCAGGTGAGAGAATGTCCTGAGTTTGAGACATGGCAGCATACAGGGAACATCACTCAAAAAAAGGTTGAGGAGATATGTAAGCTTCTTAAGATCGATCCACGATTTACAGGACAACCAGGCCGATTCATTACGTCAGCTTGCTTAATGACAACATACATTTATGAGTCTTGGCTAGCTCTACAGAAAATACGCTTCACGAAGCTAGCTGGAAAGAAGCACTGGTTAGGTCTTATAGAGGAAGATGTAGAACTAGCCAAGATAAGCGATTTCAGCCTGAATACAGTCTGCATAAAAGCTAGTGAAATTCTAGCCCAAGCACTCTCTCAGCTTGCAGGGAATAAGGCACAGGGTGAGGCGGCAGGCAAAAGAGCTAAATCTCGAAAGAGACCAAAGATTGATAAAAATCTGCTGGATACCCTGTTCAAGTTATATGAGGCAACCGAAGATTGCCTAGACCGTCGAGCTATCATTCATTTGCTGAGGAATGGTTGTCA
Source organism: Trichocoleus desertorum AS-A10 (assembly GCF_039962155.1). NCBI lineage: Bacteria > Bacillati > Cyanobacteriota > Cyanophyceae > Leptolyngbyales > Trichocoleusaceae > Trichocoleus > Trichocoleus desertorum. The sequence goes on from NZ_JAMPKN010000034.1 coordinate 1,154, forward strand.
GGTCAATGAACAGGAGGAAGATCCAGAATCCTCTGCTCTCTATCTTAGGAAGAAACAAATAGAAGTGGAGCGCCTTGAAAGGCAACTTCAGGGCAAGCTGCCACAACCGCGAGATCCAACAGGTGTTGAGACACTAAAAAGCTTGGAGGAAGCAAAAGAGCTTCCTAAACATAAGAATCTTACTAGTCTTCGACTCCTGGTTTGTGCGTTCATCAGAAATTGCTATGACATGGCAAGAAATACTCAGCACAAGACAGAGTATGTTGATTTAAGCATTCTCTTAATAAGGGGCTGCTATATCGAGATCCAAAGAGGAGAAGCTGAATTTGAGGCTTGGCGACAAGAATTAATACCTCGGCTAAGCAATCTTGCAAAAATTCCAAAATCATTGCCCTATCCAATTATTTTTGGAAGTGGTGATGATCTTACTTGGTTATTCAAGGCTAAACAGAATACAGCTATTCCACAACCTGTTGATCAAAGTGGCATGAGTCCAATGGTATCCACGCCGCTTCGCCGTTCTAAGAAACGGAGAAAACGAAAGAAGGTTGTGAAGCAGAGTGAGCGGATATTTGTAGGCTTTAACGGCTTGGGCAGATGTAAACTTGAAATTCACTGTGATCGCCGTCAGCTACCATTGTTGCGGCAGGTTGCTCAAGAGTATCAGATCAATAAAGCTCTACCGGACACCGAGAAATATTCAGCGGGGCTGTCTCCCTTGCGTTCCGCCTCTCTTATGTGGAAAGAAGACAAACGGAAATTCGGTAAACGAGTATCCCGTGAAGCAGAAAAACCGTGGAATACTCATCGGCTATTTTTACACTGCTCTATTGAGACTCGATTACTAAGTAGCGAAGGAACTGAGGAGGTAAGACAAGAGAAAATAGTTGGTGCGCGGCAAAAACTAGAACATTCAAGAAACAAAACTGAGCTAACAAAGCAGTCAGAAAGCCGACTAAAGGCTAATCAAACAGAATTAGAGCGGTTATCTAGAGCTTCTCCACCTCGTCCTAGTAAACCCGTATACCAAGGGCAACCCAATATCCTAGTTGGTGTGAGCTTCAGCCGTCGCCTACCTGTTGCAGTAGCAATTGTTGACGCAAGTAGGGGAGAAGTGATCAGATACCAGAGTGTACGGCAACTTTTAACAGATCGCAGCGTGCAGGCTCCTAAAGGTAAGCAAACTACTAAACAACTACGGCTGAAGGAGTACAGATTGCTAAATCGCTTACACGGACAACATAAGAAAACTCGCAACAAAGGAAAGAACCAGCAAATTTCTCAGCAGTCTCAGTCTAATCTGGGCCAGTATCTAGATCGGCTGATAGCAGCCAGAATTGTAGAACTTGCTTTAGAGTGGAAGGCTGGCAGTATTGTTTTACCCAAGATAGGAGATGTGAGAGAAAGTGTGGAAAGTGAAATTCGGGCCATTGCAGAACACAAATATCCTGGTAATAAAACCAGCCAAAACAAATATGCAAAACAATTTCGTGCTAGCTTCCATCGTTGGAGCTATAGCAGATTAGCGCAAAGTATTCAAGGCTGTGCCTCTCGCACAGGTATTCCAGTTGAGTTTGGCTACCAACCTGCTCAAGGGACATTGCAGCATAAAGCTTACGAGCTAGCTCTTTCCGCTTATCACACTCGTCAAACATTTAAAACTAGCTGAGCTTCGCTATAGGCGAAGATAGCATACTAATTAGCGCGCAGTTTATGCTCCTCGGAGCCACTGTACTGTTATAAATGGGGTCAGTTTAATTGCTTTCCGGCCCTGGTATCCTGTCCACCTCGTCTGCAAGTGAGTACCTTTTTAGGTAGCTATCTTAAAGACACGATGCGGGTGCGCTTCCTAGCATCAGGGGTAACTCTTACAGACTGGTTAGCTTACAGACTAGTTAGCCAAGTCTACTCTAGAGTACGACACTATGTCGGGGCAGCTACCACATCCAGTACTTTGTATTGGATGAACGCCCCGAACAAGGGTTGAGCCCTCCTACTTACTCTTTTGGCAAACCAAAGCAGGGGCAAAATCCCTAAGAGGTTCGCCAAAACTCTGAATCCTTTGTCTAGGCTAAATTTGATGAGATTTTTGTATTTCTTGCTGAAGAAGCAACAACCTCTTTTTCTACTATTTGTTGAGGTTTGCCAAAATACCTTAATCAACTCAATCTAGATAAGGGTTTAAGCAGCCGGGGTTGCATCTTGACTCCAGCACCTAGGTGGGTTGAAAGATTACCCAATCTGGTTTAGTGGGTGCCCCTGGCATGGTTGCATCTTGACTCCAGCACCTATTAACCCGGCAATGTAAGTCCCAAAAGGGAATCTAGCGTTTTCAATGGTTACAGCCTAGAAAATGCAAGATCAATGATTGCCGGTTTAATAGGTGGGTTGAAAGGACGCACTCCTTACAGGAGCGAGGTGCTTATTCTAAAGTTGCGTTTGGACTCTGGAATAAGCACCTAGGTGGGTTGAAAGCTGCAATGCTACCTGCTTGATATCGGCGAGCTAACTGGTTGCATCTGGATTCCAATTTCTAGGTAGATAGGCTGAAAGAATTCAGTGGTCAGTTTCCACTTAACTATAGCGAAAGTTGCATCTGCATTCTCGCCCCTAAGTGGACTGAAAGATTTATAAGTAGGTTGGGTTGAAAGGCGCACTTCAATGGTATGGCACTAGTGTTGAAGCTAATCTTTCCAGAAATATTCTCTGACAAGAGCTATGAAAAACTGCTTGCTTTACTAGGTATTATAGGCAATCGCCCAATACAATGGCTGGAGCCACTGAAAAACCGTGGTATACAAATATTCTCTGACAAGAGCTATGAAAAACTGACAAATAGCTCTAAAAAGTACACCTATGGAGCTAAGCGGATTCGAACCGCTGACCCCTTCAATGCCATTGAAGTGCGCTACCAACTGCGCTATAGCCCCTTATATTTCGCGTTTACAATCATGCCTTAGATTGTAGAGATTCGTCAAGTCAATCTAAAAAATTTTTGAAACCCTGATGCTTGCGAGGCACGGCAGAGATAGATTTCTAAGGCAAGATGCCCCAGTAGTATAGAAATCGTGAAGGGCTTAGAATTAAAGACTGCTTGCTGTTCTTTAGTGATCTGCTGCCTACCTCAACCATGACTGAAACTTCCTCAAATGCTTTCAACCCAAATTTTCAAGATCCCCAAGCTGCTCTGGATACAGACACCTTATTGCGATCGCTGCGTCGCAAAGAAGGATCTTGGGTAAAGTGGGGTCAAGCTTGCCAGCAGTTGCAAAAAGCAGGCTTCAACCCCCAAAAGATCTTTGAGGAAACAGGATTTGAGCCGATTCAGCAAAATCAAGTCATTGTAGGGTCGCAGGTTTTCACCTCGATGGTGAATGCGGGAGTCTCGGAGGCAACCCGACAACACTTTGAGCGTAAAGGCAGCGATATACTGTACGAGTTTCGCATTCTGAACCAGGCAGAGCGAGCCGCAGCAGCAGACTTTGTGGTTGAGAAGAGCATTGATCTTGATGATTCGCATGATTTAGCCAAAGCGATGAAAGATTTGTCTCCTCGGAGCACTCCACCGGAGGGTTTTACCAAGCATCCGGGAGATGCGATCGCCTACCAGTGCTGGAAGTTAGCTCGACAACACAGCGACTTGCAAGACCGTTCGCGCTTAATTGCCAAGGGATTGCGGTTTGTCAGCAGCGTCGCAGCGCGGCAAAAACTAGAACAGTTATTGACCGATTTCAGCATCACTTCCTCTCGTTCTGCTCCTCGTTTACCGATTTATCGGTTAGAAAACGAAGAAGAACTGCCACGGGTACTGCCTGTTGTGGGTAAATTGCCCTTGAGCCTAGCCGATTTGCAAGCAGTGCCGCTAACCGAGGAGGTTGGAGCCTTTCGTATGGTGCAATTTTCTGGGACTGGGGCTTGGGTTCCGGTTCCAGGCTGGAAAGTGCTCTTAGGTGCAGAAGATCCAGTGGTCTTGCTATGTGACAGCAATCATTTACCTGCTCCGCTGCCGGGTCAGCCAGAAGAGATTTTAGTGGTGGTAGACCGAGCCCAGCGCCAATGGAATGCCAACAGCTATTTCGTGGTGGCTCAAGACCAGCAGCTAGAGTTGCAATGGTTCGACGAGGCTCCTAGCTTGTCCCTCTTAGGTCAAGTGATTCTAGTAGTGCGTCCGAAGCGAATTATCGATGAAGACTTGACGAAGGATGCTTGGCAGATTGATGAATAGCTTGAATGCGATAGTTGTCAGAAAACCCTGAAGAAATATCCGCCTCTAGTTGGAGCAAGTTTCGCTTAAAAGTGTCAAAATAGATACAGAAGTGAAAACGAAATCGTTCATTTCTTTGGATGAGTTTAGTAATTGACGACTAAAAGCAGCCAAGAAACGGAAGTAGGGAGTGATCCCGAAGGAACGCGCCTCATATCACTACAGTTCTAATTTGAGGCGAAAATCATGCAATTGACCTATCGTGGCAGCAAATACGAATCCAATACTCCTGCTGTTGAAACTACTGCTGGAGAGACCGGAAAGTATCGGGGTTTGGATTGGCGCTTTCGTAACTTCAAAAAAGCACCCGTTCAACAAGCGAGCTTAGACTTGAAATACCGTGGTGTGGCTTATCGCACAAGCGATCGCCCAGATGTGAATGAGACAGTAGCCAATGAAACGGCTGTGGTCGCAGCACCTCTGGCTGAATCTGTTAAAGCGACTGGCTTATCGACTGAGAATAGAGCCCGCACCCGAATGACGCAGCAACATCATCTGATCAAGAATCGCCAGCAAACTCTACTGAGTCGCTCTGCGGCTGAAGCGGGGTTCACGCATCTAAGCGATTATTGGAATCACATTCAAGGTGACATTCATCCGACATTTCGGCGCAATTACGAGCGCAGTCATGTGGCTCTCAGCTAATTAATCCCGATTAATCGGTAAAACTTAATCTCGATGCCCCTGCAATGCGGGGGTATTTTTTTGGGGTTAATTTCTGCTAATACAGTGAGGAAACTGCTTCTACTTAGGCAGAATTGCTTTATGTCCTCACAGCCTTACGATTTAATTCTGCGTCATTGTCGTCTATTGCGATCGCCAAATGTTCTAGAGTCTGTGGATGTTGGCATCCAAGCAGGCAAGATTATGGCGATTGCACCTCACTTGGAGGCTACAGCCCAGCAAGAACTGGATGTGCAGGGGCAGTTGGTGAGTCCTCCTTTTGTAGAATCCCATATCCATCTAGATTCAGCTCTGACGGCAGGAGACCCCCGCTGGAATGAAAGTGGCACATTGTTTGAGGGAATTGAAATTTGGCGCGATCGCAAGCAAAGTTTGACCTTAGAGGATGTGAAACAACGAGCGATCGCCACCCTAAAGCAACAAGCAATGCAAGGTGTGTTGTTTGTTCGTAGTCATGCCGATGTCAGCGAAACGAATTTAACGGCGTTGCAAGCTTTACTGGCGGTGCGGGAGGAAGTGCAGGATTGGATCACGCTGCAAGTTGTGGCGTTTCCGCAGGATGGCATTTACGGCAACCCTCAGAATCAGGCGTTGATGGAGGAAGCCCTGAAACTCGGTGTAGATGTAGTGGGCGGGATTCCCCATTATGAACTGACGCGAGAAGATGGGGTGCGATCGGTACAACAGGTGTTTGAGTGGGCACAGCAGTACAATCGCTTGATTGACATACATTGTGATGAGATTGATGATGATCAGTCACGGTTTTTGGAAGTTGTGGCGGCATACGCGATTCGCACTGGGTTGGGGCCACGAGTAACAGCCAGCCATACCACGGCCTTTGGGTCTTATAACAATGCCTATGCTTACAAGCTGATGGGGTTTCTTCAGCGGGCACAGCTTAATTTTATTGCCAATCCGTTGATTAACATCACGCTGCAAGGCAGGACAGATACTTACCCAAAACGGCGTGGGGTGACTAGGGTGAAAGAGTTGTGGCAGCAAGGATTGAATGTGAGTTTGGGCCATGATTGTGTGCAAGACCCTTGGTACAGCTTAGGCACAGGCAACATGCTGGATGTGGCGTTTATGGCAGTGCATGTCTGCCAAATGACAGGGATGGGAGAGATTGATGCCTGCTATGACATGGTGACTTGGCAGGGAGCCAAAACGCTGGATTTGGGAGATCAGTATGGAGTGGAGGTGGGAAAGCCTGCGAATCTAATTGTATTGGCGGCCAGCGATCGCTATGATGCAATTCGCCGTCGAGCCTCGGTACGATATGTGATTTCGCAGGGACGCTTGTTGGCGGCGATGGAGCCCACCCAGATGATTTGGCATAGATAACATCTTTGTTTTTTGTTTGTGTACCTTACAAGCCAGAGGCTGTGAGTTCTCTGGCGTCAATTTGACTCGCTTCTGCCCCTGGGGCAAAGTAAAGCCAGCGAAAAGATGCCATCCTGAAAAAAGATGTTGTGAAGAATGTAAAAGTGATGGACGAGCGATCGCCACGGATAGTCATTGTGGGGGCTGGTTGGGCTGGTTTAGGGGCAGCTCACCATTTGGCGAAGCAAGGCTATGATGTAACGCTGTTGGAGGCAGGTGCTTATCCAGGTGGGTTGGTAGCAGGCTGGAAAACGCCGGGTGGTCGCTCCATCGAGGCTGGAATTCATGGCTTCTGGTATCCTTATCGCAATATTTTTTCTTTGGTAGATCAACTGGGACTAAAGCCTTTCACTCCCTGGACTCGGTCTTCGCAATATTCCCCCGTGGGGCTAGAGGTGGAGTCACCGATTTTTCAAGATCTGCCGCGTCTACCCACACCGCTTGGTACGTTTCTCTACACGCAGTTCAAGCGCTTACCCTTGCGCGATCGCCTCTCGGCTTTGCCGCTACTGTATGCGTTGATAGATTTTGACAACTCCGATGCTGCATGGCGACGCTACGATTCTGTGACAGCGCGAGAACTCTTCAAGGATTTTGGGGTTTCTGCTCGACTCTACCGGGAATCCTTTGAACCGATGTTGCTGGTGGGCCTATTTGCGCCGGGAGAGCAATGTTCGGCAGCGGCAGCGTTGGGCATGCTTTATTACTTCATCTTGGCCCACCAACCCGATTTCGATGTGGTTTGGTGTCGGGGCACTGTGGGTGAGATGATCTTCCGGCCTTGGGTGCAGCAGATTGAGCAAGCGGGCGGCAAAGTGCTGACGCAACGCCGAGTTAGCAATGTGCGCTTAGATAGTCGAGGCCAAGCCACAGGTGTAGTTTGTGGAGATGAAGTGTTTGATGCCGATGCGGTGATCTTCGCCGTGGGGGTAACTGGGATGCAGAAAATTGTCAGTGGCAGCCCCACGCTCCGCAACCGTCGAGAGTTCCGCGATTTGATGAACCTGAGCGCGATTGATGTCATGGCGACTCGCTTATGGTTCGATCGCAAAATTGAGATTCCTCGACCCTCCAATGCTTGCTTCGGCTTCCAAGCCACCACGGGCTGGACGTTCTTTGACCTGAATGCGCTCCACGATGAGTTCCGAGACGAGCCAGGAACCGTGGTGGAAGCAGATTTTTACCACGCCAACCAATTCCTGCCCTTGAGTGACACAGAGATTGTGCCCTTAGTACAGCGCGACTTAGCTACCTGCATTCCCGCCTTCCACGAAGCCAAGGTGATTGACAGCGGGGTGGTACGGCTGCCTAGAGCGGTGACTCACTTTGCGCCTGGCAGCTACCGCTACCTGTTGCCAGCAGAAACCAGTATCAGCAACCTGTTTATGAGCGGTGACTGGGTGGTAACCCGCCACGGCTCCTGGTCTCAAGAGAAGGCCTATGTGACAGGATTAGAAGCGGCCAACTTAGCGATCGCCCAACTCGAACGAGGCACACCCGCCACAATTTTGCCTGTAGAACCTGATGAACCTCATATTCAGACCATGCGATCGCTAAATCAATCTCTCCGGAATTGGGGACAAAGTATCTTGCCTAACTTCTGGTTGCCCTAAGTAACTGGTGCCACAAAACGCCAACATTGTTAAATCACCCTCGTCGAAGCAGGGAGTGGGCAATTCCTCCGCGATAGAATGGACAGACAAAACCGTGCAGCCTGCCACAGTCTGAAGGTCATTGCCCATTTGGGTAGGCGGCACAATTGGTTGCCTGAGGTAGTGGATGGTACGGATCAACGAGCTCAATCGATGCTACAGAGTCCTGGGACTAAAACCAGGCGCATCTCTGGATGAAATCAACCAAGCTTACAAAGACTTGGCTCGACAGTGGCATCCCGATCGCGTGCCCCAAGATGATTCTGAACGGCAGCACGAAGCTCACGAAAAACTCAAAGAAATCAATGAGGCGCGAGACCTCTTACGGTCTTGCCATGCCAAAGCCGGAGCCAAACGAAACCAAACTGCCAGTAAAAGTACTGCCAGTAAAAGTACCGCCAGCAAAAGTACTCCCCCCACTCCACCACCTGCCCCACCTCCACCACCAAAAGCCACCCCACCTAAGGCTACTTATCACCCCCCTAGGGCTACTTACCAAACCCCCACTGCGGCTCAACCCCCTAAACCTGCGGCTCAGCCACCTAAGCCTGCTGCTTACCCGCTGCACCCTTACTTGCGATCGTCCTACTACGCGGCTTACGAAACTCAAACTTCTCCTGCACCAGAACCTAAATCTCCCTACCCTCAGCCTCAAGCATCTGACTATCCTGCCTACCCAACCCAAACACCCACCCATCAAGTCCCCAAATATCAAACGCCTCAAGTTCCTAAATATCGAGGCCCTGACCTGAGTGGCAGTGATTTCCAGGGGGCAAACCTCAAAGAAAAAGACTATGCCAATCGCAACTTAAGCGATGCCAATTTAAGCAACGCTGACCTCAGCGACGCTTTTCTGCACAACGTCAACCTCAGCCACGCCAAACTATTCCGCGCCAAACTATTCCGCGCCAATTTATTGCAAGCTGATTTAAGTTATGCCGACCTGAGAGAAGCCAACTTAATGGGGGCTGATTTGAGTGGGGCTAATTTGAGTGGCGCTGATCTCACTGGTGCCCGGGTTGGGATCAATAATCGTTTGATGGTTAAGCTGACGGGAGCTAATCTATCCGGGACTATCATGCCCGATGGCACTATTCACTCATAGTTTGTCTAGGAGGCAGAAATGTTTGGCAGGGCGAGCTGAGCAGCGATCGCGTTCCTAATTTGTTTAATCACGACATTCCATGAAAACCGCTACCGATAAATTGATCGCCGCTAATAATCAATTCGGTTTCAAGCTTTTTTCGGAACTGCTCAAGCAACAGCCTAACCAAAATATTTTTGTCTCTCCACTCAGCATTTCGATCGCGCTTTCTATGCTCTACAACGGCGCTGTCGGCCAAACCCAAGCAGAAATGGCGATCGCCTTGGGCTTGCAGAATATGAGCGTCCAGGAGGTGAATCAAGCCAATGCTGAGCTTATTAAGCAGTTGGAAAGCTTGCCAGATGTGCGAGTGGCGATCGCAAATTCACTTTGGGCGGCACCAAATCTACGCTTTCGGTCTGAATTTTTACAGCGAGTTCAAGAGTTTTATCAAGCAGAAGTGCAGAATTTGGACTTTAGTCGTCCTGACGCAGCAACAACGATTAATCAATGGACAAATGATCAAACACATGGCAAGATTCAGCAAATTGTGCAGCAGCTTAGGCCAGCCACAATTCTAGTTTTACTTAACGCCATCTACTTCAAAGGTAACTGGAGCGATCGCTTTGACCCAACGCAAACCCAGCCAGGGACGTTTACTCTTCTAGATAGCAGTCCAAAGCAAGTTCCCATGATGAGGCAGTTTAATGAATACTGCTGTTACCAATGTGAAGATTTTCAAGCAGTCAGAATTCCCTTTAAAGACAAACGCCTCAGTCTAGATATCTTTTTACCTTCTTCTCTGGCTCAGGTGAACAGTTTTTATGAGAGCTTGAAGTCGGGGAGTGGGTCTAAATGGCTCAATCAGTTTCTGCCAAAGTCTATCACTCAACGTTTGATCAACCTTACGATGCCTAGCTTTCAGCTAGAGTATGAAACGAAATCCGCACTGAAGCAGGCTCTAGTGAGCTTAGGTATGAAGCAAGCCTTTGATGAAGCAGCTAATTTCTCGCAACTCTGCAAGGACAGCGCTGCTATTAGCCAAATTACTCACAAGACTTTTTTTGAAGTCAACGAAGTAGGAGCGGAAGCGGCGGCTGTAACTGCGATCGAGATGGAAAGAGGTTTACCTCCTACTTTGACCATCGACCGCCCGTTCTTCTGTGCTATTCGAGATCAGCAAACTGGAGCAATTTTATTTATGGGTGTCATTGTCGATCCTGCGTAGGCCCAGGAGTAGCGGTGTATGGCAGCGAGCTTACTCTACCGCCTGGGAACACCCATTACCTTACCTCAAGCTGATCTGGAGCCAAGGTTTGCAATAAACTATCTAATTTTTCTTCTGGGCAATACTCAATCAACGATTCAAATGCTTCTAGCAACTTAGCCGCACTATCCCCCAGAAGCGGACTCAACCCCCAAACATCCTGTACCCAGTCTTGAGGCAAGGTATCCTCAAAAATGAGCTGTTCTAAGAGCTGTTTGGCTTCTGGCTTAGAGATAGACATAAAATTCTTGGCGGTCAGTAGAACACTACGTTGACTTTAGCGATCGCGCTAACGATTCGCAACACTCATTTCTGGCTGGGTTGCCGCTTGGCGCTTGACTTCGTAGAAACGGCAAGCGAGCTGACCTAAAGTGTAGAGCAAAGCAGCATCACTCGATGCTCCCACTACAGGCCCAATCAGAGGCAAGATTTCCACAAAGCTCAGGCCTAGCTTTAAGACACCAGAGCCACCTACTGACAAACCGAAAATCCCTAGCACTTCACCGCGTCGAGTCGGATCGGTGAGCGGAAAGCCATAAACTGCTGCGATGCGATAAATCATCTCGGCTTGAAGGGCGGTGACTGCCGCTATATCCACCGCAAACAGAGCTAGCGCCAAGGGAGGGATAAAATTGGTCAGTAGGCCAATGCCGCCTGCCTTCAGCGAAGTATCCGAAATAATCCGCTGAGCCAATTGTTCTGGCGTTTCTAAGGGATAAGTTTGCCGCAGTTGGTCTACTTCCCGTTGCGCCTTTTGCACATCTACTTGACCGAGCGCCGCCATCAGTAAATTAATTCCGGGAACCTTGGCCGCAAATTTCACCAATGGATTCTCGGCAATGGGAGTGACGAATTTGCCCACAGTTTCGGTGGTTTGCTCTAGCGATCGCTGCACAGATGGACCAATCGTTTCACCAATCGCTGCCGTAGTCGTGCTGACATTTCCCGTTGTGGCTTGCAAGACTTCGGTTGCTGCTTGCGCCATCCGAGTGGCTGTGGCGATCGCGTCCTGCATCGGATCAGAGGTGGAGTCTGCCCGTTTGGAACTCTCTTTATCTGCTACTGCCATAGGTACCCGGAACTATATTGTTCTACTACTGACTAAGTTCTACGGTAGCGATCGCCACAGCTTGATGGCCTCTATCTCCTGATAGTGATTGTGCCCTGTTATGGGCTGATTTGCTGATTTGTAGAGCAAGCGGCAATGAAGCAATTGCTTAAAAATTCCCTTCCGCAACTTGCAGACAAGTGAGTCCTTGGCTTCTCCACATCTTCACTACCTGATCGCGATCATCAAGCACAAAGAAGACATTATAGCGACCTTGAATGAATTGTTCGTAGATCTCCTTTTTGACGATAAAGTCTGGTCTAGAATCTTCCGTTCTTCTCATCCAGAGCGCATCATATTCCACTTCATGATCGGCTAACCAGGCTTCGGTTTCTGGTTTGTACTCAGCAGGCCGCCCAGAAACCAACAGAATGGCAAATCCTCTCTCTTTGTACATCTGAACAATATCTCGACAAAACTCATGAGCTAAGTCTTTCCCTAAAGCTCGATAAAAAGCTTTCCAGTTCTTGGGTCGGGAGCGCATGTAGTGTTGTCGATGGTAGATATTGCAGAGCGTGCCATCTAAGTCACAGATGAGTGCTTTAGGCAGAGGTTTGTCGGAGGTCATGGCACAAATAGCTGGGCTGGAGCACAGCTTGTAAATATGCCACCTTACACAACGACTTCTCTAAATTGCGCCTAGCGTCAGATAGACTCTCAAAACAGGCCCAAGGTTATGAACTGATCGATTGGCAGCGTGGCTCCAACGCCTGCCAGAGCGTGGTCAGTGTCCCAAGCAAAAAGATAGCAGTCGCTACAGGGCGGCGGAAGGGGTTTTGGAACTTGTTGACGTTCTCAATAAAGGGAATCAACATGAGTCCCAAAGGAATTGAGGCATTGAGCAGTATACCCAGGAGTTTGTTGGGGACAATGCGGAAAATTTGAAACGTGGGATAGAGATACCACTCTGGCAAAATTTCTAAAGGAGTGGCGAAGTTTAGCGATCGCCTTGTCGTTCTGTCTGGCTAATTCTTCCAAAACTGTTCTAATCTTCCGAAGACTTTTAGCTATGGCTCCGATAAGCTGTGGGGGTCAACCCAGTTTGCTCCCGGAATACTTTAGTAAAGTGACTTTGGCTCTTGAAACCAAGCTGTGGCAAGATTTCTAAAATTGTTAGTTCCTGCTTGGCTAGCAACCATTTAGCATGTTCAATCCGGCATTGTGTCACGAACTGATGCGGCGCCAAGCCCGTGGATTGCTTGAATAAAGTGGCGAAGTAATGCGGACTCATTTGCACGATCGCAGCAATTTCCGCTAATCGTAAGTCTTGGTCTAAATGACCGTGAATATAGGTAATCGCTTGGTTGAGCTTATGAGGTGGTAAGCCACCTGTATATTCTCTCAGGAGCGATCGCTGGGTAGAGTATCGCTGGAACTAGATGGGCTGAGAGTGCTGTCGCCATAGCATCGGCATAGAGGCGGCTATCTGTGCCACTAGATTCCAACTCGGTTTTGAGTGTGAGGCCAATTTGTTGAATCAAAGGGTCGCGAATTTTATGTTGGGGCATGATGGCAACTGAGCCTGTTCTCTAGGGATGTAGCAGCGACCTAAGCAACAAGGTGAGGCTCTGATAAAGCTGAATAAACTCAGCTCCGCGATCGCAGCGAGTTTGAGGATGAGACTGATTCGCTGGAAAGATACCGATATCACCAGGTCTATATCGCTCTAGTTGCCAACGGCTCCCGCGCTTCAGCTCTACCTCAAACTGCCCCATGCAAATCGTAATGACGTGCTGGGCAAAATAGCAATCAGGCAGTTCATGGGCCGACAGGTGATGGTGCGCCAAGTGAATGCCTTGCCAACCAGCAACCACGCTAGAACAAAGTGGGGCACTGACGAGCAATTGCTGCCACACTCCTGATTGGGTTAAATCTACATGGGGCAGTTGGGCCTCTAACATCTCAGTATCAATTTTGGATCGCAGTTCCTAGCTTACTGAGTTGTAGCAACCTACTTAGTAGGTGATGAATATAGGTGATGAATGGCAGCAAGTCACTGACTGCCTAACCGCCTGACTGTACGGCAGGGTTGCGAATACTTGAGGTAGGAACATCTGGGGAAGACGACAATCCCCAAGTAATTAAACCTGCGCTGGCAAAAAGGGTAGCTACCACAAAGACGATAGGACCCCATGAAATTCCTTGTCTAGGCATAAAATTTGATGGTTATCCTGAACTCCACCCGTAATTATGCTTAGCCTTTTTTAGACGGATGCAATTTTTGTCTAGACCTTGTTCTAATCTTGTTATTTGCCAGAGTTTCTTAAAAGTAGCTTAAAAAATTGTCTGAATTCGCAAATCTCTTCCTTAAGGTCAACGACAGACATTAAACATGCTAAAAATACACTTACTAGGAAGTCCACAATCCCCATCTGTAAGCATTTAGCGGGTCTAGCGAGCTATAAAGCCAACAGTAGAGCTGAATAACCGGCGGCTCCTACTAAAAAAGCCCAAAAGCGGCTTTCCCTGTCGTCTGGCAGTTCTTCCTTCAACACATTCAGCACAATACCACCTGCTAAGAAGGCAAACAAAACCGCGATCGCCGCTTGAGGCACTTGAGTACCGCTGCCAATCACCCACCCAGCCATCACAGAGGCGGCCAATATCCAACGGCCCACTTGGTCATAGTACTTCTTGTGATGCTCACGCAGGCCATAGTCATTAACCACAAAATGCAAGGCCATAGCCACTGCAAAAAGTAGCAAACTGGCAAACCCAGGTTCTTCTCGATGCAGCAAAAGATAACCAATCAAGGCATTGTAAAGGGCAAACGACCCCATATGCAGCCAGAAGACACCTGTTTCCGTCACATCTCCTTGGCCTGATTCGCGATTGCGCCGTCGTGAAATTTTTGCAGTTCGCTCTAATCCATAGAAAACTGCTAACCCTACCAACGCTACCAAATAGACATGATGCTCCAGAAACGTCCATCCTTTACCCCAGGTTTCGCGGAGAGTTTCTTGAGCTGCACTCAGATCTGGCAGCACATGGACAAAGACATAGGCCACCGACACACCACTGCCAAACGACAACCAACGGCTACGAGGAACAGCCTGAAGGAAACGTAGGTTGCTAGAGAAAAGGTGCACTAGAACCAGTGCTACAGCCGACAGACCTGATACCAGGGTGAGATTAAACGGTGCAGCCACTATAGGTTCGGTAGGAGACATTAGCTCAGCGCCCCTCTTATGCTACTTGCTACAACGATCTCATGATCCCTGAAATAGGTTGTAACTTAATACACTTCTTTAAGGTGATGCCTTTAATATCGCATGCTCGGGATAATCCACAAGTCTATTGCTTCCCCGATGATCAAACCTAGACTAGCTGTTGTAACCGAACACAAAAAGATATCAGTGGCCTTCAGGCCGATCGCTTTCATTTCCAGTTCAGAATATACCAGCGTCGCCAGTGGTAGAAAAATCAGGTTTAATAACATGGGTTGGGTCAATGCCAAAGCGACTATCACACTCACGAGCAGGGTAATGCCAACCACGGCAAACAACTTCTGAGTCCCCAGCCAAACCAAGGACTCCAAGATTGGATTGTTCTTCCAAGCTGCAATTAGCGTGACACTAATGACAAAAGTACCCACCAGCCAAAAGATATGGTGAGTAGATAGATGCCATCCCAGCACTGTGTAGGCCAATCCGAGCAGACTAAGAGCGAGCCAAGGCTTTCGAGTGAGAAGTTCGGTATTCATAAAAAATGAAGTTATGCCACACCAAGGCTCAAAATAAGGCCAGGATGCTACTACCACTATAGCGACCCTAAAGCATTACTGATAACCCGCTGCTTGCAGAGAGAACAAGTGAGCATAACGCTTGCCTGCTTGAACTAAATCTTCATGGGTGCCTTGCTCAATTAGCTCACCAGCCGATAGCACCACAATCCAATCGGCCATCCGCACTGTAGAGAAACGGTGGGAAATCAAGATCGCCATTTGGTGCTGCGTCACGGTCCGAAAGTGATTAAAAATTTGCACTTCCGCTTCCGCATCCATCGCTGACGTGGGTTCATCTAGAACGAGAATATCGGCCCCTGTTCGCATGAAGGCGCGCGACAAGGCAATTTTTTGCCATTGCCCCCCTGACAACTCTCGCCCACCTTTAAACCACTTGCCTAACTGGGTTTGGAACCCCTCTGTCATCTCTTCAATAAAGGACAACGCCATCCCCTTATTTGCGGCTTCTTCCCAGCGGGGCGATTCGGTAATATGTTCCACATCCCCAACCCCAACATTTTCCCCCACGGTGAATTGATAACGCACAAAGTTCTGAAAGATGACGCCAATCCGACGTTGCAGTACTTCCATATCCCAAGCTTCCAGGTCAAGGCCATCGAGGAGAATGCGGCCTGAGGTCGGGCTATAGAGGCGAGTGAGCAGCTTGATCAGTGTGGTTTTGCCAGAGCCGTTTTCTCCCACGATCGCCATCTTCTCCCCTGGTTTAAGGTGAAAAGAGATATTGGTTAGAGCAGGTTGAGCATTGCCTGGATACATAAAGGAGACATTTTCAAAGCGGATGCCATCGCCTGGAGTTGGCCCTCTGGTTGCGGCTCCGAAGGGTTGAGGGATTTCTTGCTCTAAAAACTCATATAGATTAGAGAGATAAAGCGAATCCTCGAACATGCCGCCGATAGAGCTGAGAGCTGAGGAGAAGGTTGTTTGACCTTGGCGAAACACCACCAAGTACATCGTTAAGTCACCCAGAGAGATACGGCCTGCGATCGCCTCAATCACAATCCAGGTATAAGCCGCATAAAAGGCCGCCGTACTGAGTAAGCCGAGCAAGTAGCCCCAAAGCCCGCGCCGAATGGTTAAGCTACGGTCCTCATCATAAAGACGATGGAAAATCTCTTGGTAGCGGGTCAAAAGCAGCGGCCCCAACTGAAACAGCTTCACCTCCATGGCAAAGTCTTCACGAGCGATTAAAGTTTCCAAATAGGTTTGTTCGCGCGTTTCTGGGGCTCGCCAGCGAAACAGCCGAAACGCTTGTCCCGCAAAGCGCGTCTCCGCAATAAAGGCAGGCACAGCGGCTAACATCAAAACAAAGACAGCTCCGATGGAGAAATTCAGCAGCAAACCGCCATAGGTAATCAGGGCTAAACTGTCTTGCACGAGTCCAAAGGTTCGCCCCACCAAGCTTAACGGGCGGCTAGACGCTTCTCGGCGAGCACGGGTCATTTTGTCGTAAAACTCGGAATCCTCGAAATGCGCCAAATCCAGCGTCAGTGCTTTCTTCAGAATCAGCACATTTACTTTCTGCCCTAGAAGCACGCGCAGCAGGGATTGGCAGAGCGTTAGACCTTGCTTGCTGCCCGCCAAAAGCGCTACGGCGATCGCCTCTAAAGCCAGATAACCTAATGCGTCCCAGCGATCGCCTACAGCTTGCGATTGAGACGCTGCAACCACACTGTCAATAATTAGCTTGCCGACATAAGCGATCGCGCCAGGGAGTAACCCCGCAACCAAGGTAAAGAGGGCCAAAGCAAGGGTCAAGCGGTGATTGGTTGACCAGACCAACTCCACAGCGCGGCCACCATATTGAAATAGATTCAGCGATTGGGAGAGTTCCTGCAAGCGCCGTTGCAGGCCAGAGTAAAGGTTACGATACTTCATATTCTCCACAATAGCCCGCACTCCTGATTGATGACATTGCCTCCCTTGGCGCTGGCTAGCAAAACTGCCATCACTGTTGAGAGAAGCGCTATTCTGAATCAGGGCCAAGCTCTACCCAGGCCACGGTCATGGCTCTCATGTCTCTGTTTCAACAATCAACTCGCACCCTGATGCGGCACAGCAACTACTGCTTGATCAGCATCATGTTTGCCAATCTCTGTTTGGCCTTGCAAGCAGGCTCACCCGGAGTGCTTACCGGAATCGTCGTGGGTAGCTCGCTGCTTTACTTGCCGCTGAGCTTGCTAAATCTTTGGTGGCAGTGGCAGCAGCATAAAGCCCGTACGGATGAGTTAAATGCTCAATTCCGAGCGCGACTTGCCGCCACGAAGCAAAAGCCTCTAGGCAATCCTCACTGTATTTACTCAGCGCGATCGCTGCATATTAGATGTGCGGTGCGTCCCTATGGACCCTGTGAAGGCTGCTTAGACTTTGAGCCTCGTAGCTGAAGCCCAATACTTCTAAGCAAATTCTGAAAAAGTAACATTTGAACTTGTTTTCCTAATTCTGGCCTGCAATACTGCCAAATACACACAAGTCTACCGGATTACCGTAGATTAAGTGATACGAAATTGCTGGCCCGACAGTCGGGCTAACAGGAGTAATTGGCATGGCGATCGCATTTGATAGTCACACTCGTCTGAATCAAAGAAGATTGACCAATCAGACGGTTAATTCTATTCGGAGCCCTTTTTCCCCTTTAGGGCAAGCACACCAGTTAAGTTCGGCGCTCGTGAAGCGGCTTTGGTGGCATACCAAAGGATATGGCACGGTGCTAGGAGTGATGCTTTTGGTGCTGGGCAGTCTAATGCTTCTCAACCTGCATTGGTTG
Organism: Trichocoleus desertorum AS-A10; assembly: GCF_039962155.1. Lineage (NCBI taxonomy): Bacteria > Bacillati > Cyanobacteriota > Cyanophyceae > Leptolyngbyales > Trichocoleusaceae > Trichocoleus > Trichocoleus desertorum. The sequence goes on from NZ_JAMPKN010000034.1 coordinate 19,105, forward strand.
AGTCGGCAACTAGTAGAAGCCCCATCCGAAGACAGCACCGCTGAAGATGCGGGTTAGACTCCTTAGTTTAGGCTGTTTGAACAGGGGTGCGGCCGAGGTGCGATCGCTGCCATAAACCGGATAAATTAAGGGGCGCTGAACTCCGTGTTCATCTTGGCATCCGCAGCAGGCGTGGCGATGTGCACCAAGCGTTGCTTGAGTGTTTCTAAACCCAGTCCTCGCGTCGCTGAGATAAAGACAGCATCCGGATAAGTTTGTTGAGCAGCGGCTAGAGCCTCGCTTTCCACTTGATCCACTTTGTTAAACACCAACAATGTAGGACCAGAAATGGTTGGGAGATCTGCCAACACCTCTTGGACTGACTGTATATGGCTTTCCCAAGCGGGATGGGAGAGATCCACCACATGCAGCACCGCATCGGCTTCTGTGACTTCTTCCAAAGTAGCTCGGAAGGCATCCATCAAGGGAGGCGGCAGTTCATGGATAAAACCCACTGTATCTGTGAGCAGGAGCGATCGCTGAGATTGGGTCTCAGCATCGGTGATGGTCAGCCGTCGCGTGGTGGGGTCGAGGGTGGCAAATAGTTGGTCAGCCGTATAAACTTCTGCGTGAGTCAAGGTGTTAAGCAGAGTAGACTTCCCGGCATTGGTGTAACCTGCTAAGGCAACGGTCGGAATTTCGTTATGTTGGCGCTGTTGACGCAGGCGAGAACGATGGGCTTGCAACTGGTTCACTTCCTGTTGCAGTTGATTAATTCGCCGCTGAATCGTCCGCCGTTCGGTTTCTAGCTTAGTCTCCCCTGGGCCTCTGGTGCCAATACCACCGCCCAACCTAGACATCGCCTGCCCTCGTCCTCGCAGTCGCGGCAGCATATACTCCAACTGAGCGAGTTCAACCTGCAATTTACCTGCTTGCGACTGAGCGCGTTGAGCAAAGATATCCAGAATCAGTTCGGTACGGTCTACGACTCGTAGGTTCATTTGGGCTTCCAAATTCCGAATCTGGGAGGCCGAGATATCGCGATCGAAGACTACTAAGTTGGCTCCAATCGCTTGAGCTTGTTGGGCAATTTCATCCACTTTTCCCTGACCTACGACCGTCTGAGGATGCGGTTGCGATCGCTTCTGAATCATGGTTTCCAGAACCGTTCCTCCAGCACTCTCGGCTAGACGAACCAGTTCTTCTAAGCCATCCTGGAAGCGCTGAGGCGACAGATCATCGGTCATCAATCCCACAAGCAAAATCTTGTCTTGGTCATCTCCTTTCTCCTCAAACTGGAAAGCTCCATACCCAGCGGCGTGAAATTCTTTTTCCCAGTCATCGACTAAATCCCCAAAGTCTTCCTCTGTGAGTTCTGCGAGGGGAAGGGGAGAAATCTCCCAAGGTTGATCCAGATCCGGAACGAGATGCACTAAATAAGTAGATTGAATTTCGCTTGAAGTTCCATTTTTCGCGATCGCACCTTTCGACTTGGAATTCGACTTGGAATCCGTGGGAGCACAAATTAGGGTAACCAAGGCATCTAAGCGCTGTCGAGCGATCGCTGTTAGGTTAGCGCCATCCGGAGGAGTTGCTTTAAGCTGGGTTGCCAGACACCGAACTCCGCTCAAGCGCTCGGCACTATGTCGAGGTAGTTCCTGCTCGGATAGCTGAGTTTGAGCTGGCGTACCCACGGCCACCCGCAACACCTGTCCCCGGCGATTTAGGTACATACAGACAGGATGATGAATCGCTGTGCTAACAGCCGCTAATTCTTGAGCCAACTCCGGAGTACAAAAGCGATCGCTCGGTTGCCGCTGTTCGTACAATCGCTGAAGCTGCTTGAGCTGGCTGGATTTGATGCCTTGGGTATTACCGTAAATCGTTTCGATAGGTCTAACCAGAAAGCTGGTTTCTGAATTCGCTAATCTATGTTTAATCTGCTTTAGCGTTGACTGAATCTCTCTTGAGGGCGAACTGATGGCTCAGCACATAGGCCAGAAATGTGTGTAGAGCGATACAGTTGCTTGCTAAAGCCCCCTCTACAAAAACCAAGGCTACTTTGTGACTTTAGCTACAAACCAGCTTGATTGTTTTACAGCTCTTTAGATATATACCCAAGCTTTCTTTAGATAGACGTTAGCTTCAGCGATCGCTTCTAATCTGCTGAATAAGTACAACCACGTATTTCTTTTGTCTAGCTAATTGCGATCGCTCTCTAACCTTAGGCTGGCTACCAAGCCAAGCTTTAGCACCAAGCTTTTTCGCTTTTTCGTCTCCGCTACCGCTAACTTCTGCGACTGTCGAATTAATCTCCTTGATGCTATTCCAGTAGGCCGACTGGAAGCATTGGGTTATCTCTCAGGTGATGTATGACTGACTCAAGTACCTTAGTTTTGCCAGCCGAAAACCACACCCCCGATATTGCGACTGGTTCCATTTTCTTTGTTGGTACTGCGACTGTCATTCTTCGGTATGCTGGGTTCACTATCCTGACCGACCCTAACTTTTTGCACCAAGGAGATCACGTTCATTTAGGATATGGATTGCGTTCCGAGCGAGTCACCAATCCTGCGATCGAGATTGAGGAGTTGCCGCCGCTGGATCTGGTTGTACTCTCCCACATGCACGAAGATCACTTCGATCATATTGCTGAGCAAAAGCTGAACAAAACTGTTCCTATTGTCACGACCAAACATGCGACTGAGAAGTTGCAGAAGAAGGGCTTCCAAGCAACCTATGCTTTAGATACTTGGGAAACCATAACCATTCAGAAAGGAGGGGTGCAGCTCCGCATCAGTGCCATGCCAGGAAGACATGGACCTGGAGCTTTAGCCACTTTACTACCTCCGGTGATGGGTAGCTTATTAGAATTTCAAAATAGTACTGAGCAGGCTCTCTTTCGCCTCTATATCACGGGCGATACATTGGTCTATGAAGAAATTAAGGAGATTCCCCAGCGACACTCTCAGATTGATTTGGCACTGCTGCATTTAGGCGGTACTAGAGCGTTTGGCGTTTTAGTGACAATGGACGGCAAACAAGGCGTAGAAATGGTGCGCTTGATCGCCCCTAAAACCGCCATTCCTATCCACTACAACGATTACACCGTCTTTAAGTCTCCCTTAGAAGAATTCAAACAGGCGATCGCCGCCGCAGGACTAGACACCCAAATCGAATACCTCAGCCACGGTGACACTTACCAATTTCAAGTCCCTGCCAACCGTTTACAAAGTTGAACCCTGAAGTCCTGGCAGACCTCTCCCCAAACCCCTCTCCGCCTCGGAGAGGAGCTTTGAATTCTCCCCTTCCCTCTGAGGGAAGGGGCTGGGGGTTAGGTTTCTTCCATCTGCCAAACAGTTGTTCCCAGTAACGCTCAAAACTTCTTAACATAGGAGTTAAGTGATAGGGAGCCGTGCGGAAAGGAAAGAAATGGAGATAACCCCAAGAGTGATGTCTGATGCATCTTTAACTCAAGCGCAGGCGATCGCAGACACAGAGCTGGAAACCACTGTAGGTAGGGCAACTGTGGCCACTCTCCAGAGCGGAGTACTAGAACAAGATAGCGAAACGCATGAATTGCCCGCGGGTGGCCCTGACCCATCTCGGTTTGATGCCAAAGAAGCTTGGTATCCGGTGTTCTATGCAGAAGACTTAGATAAGACCAAGCCGGCTAGATTTACGTTGCTGGAAATCGATTTAGTCATTTGGTGGGAGCAGGCGACAGAGGCTTGGCGAGTTTTAGAAGATAAATGTCCTCACCGCTTAGCACCGCTTTCTGAGGGCAGAATTGCTGAGGATGGCTTGTTAGAGTGCCCCTATCACGGTTGGGCTTTCTCCGGAGCGGGTCACTGCGATCGCATTCCGCAACAGGCGATCGGAGGTACCGCAGAAACTTCGGAACGGGCTTGTGTGAGGGCGTTTCCCGCTACAATCCGTCAGGGGTTGTTGTTTGTTTATCCTGGTAGGTCAGAAAACGCCACCAAAACCGCAGTGCCAATCGTAACTCCAATAGAAAAATCAGACGGCTGGGTTTGCCTCAACACCTTCCGAGATTTGCCCTACGACGCGCTGACCTTGTTGGAAAACGTCTTAGATGCCAGCCATGTGCCTTATACGCACCACCGCTCCGTGGGCAATCGCGCCAATGCTGCCCCAGTAGATTTGGAGCTTGTGGAATCTGGCAAGCAAGGCTTCCAGGGGTTGTGGGAGGAAGGACCACGCAAGGGGACACTCGGTCGCCAAGACACCACCTTTATTGCCCCAGGGTTGATGTGGCACGACCTGACTTCCAAGCAGTTCGGCAGAACGCTGACGGTGGTTTACGCTACCCCAATCCGCAAAGGAGAATGTCGGTTGTTTGCGATATTCCCTTTCAAGTTCTCTGCTAAACTGCCCAGTTTCTTTATTCGCTTGACACCCCGTTGGTATTCTCACTTGGGGCAGAACAACGTGCTAGAAGATGACCAAATCTTTCTGCATCACCAAGAGCGCTATCTGGAGCAGGCAGGCGGGAGCGTTAACTTTGCCAAAGCATTTTATTTGCCCACCAGAGCCGATCGCTTTGTCTCAGCGCTACGGCAATGGGTGAACCGATACAGCGCTGATCCATTTTCAGGCGCGGCGTTGCCCCCCGCACTGCCCAAAGAACAATTGCTCGATCGCTACTATTCGCACACCATCAAGTGCGCTAGTTGCAGTGCTGCTCTGACCCGATTACAGCGGATTAGATTGGCTTGTCTCATCTTGGCAGCGATCGCTTGGACCATCGCCCCATTGCTGGCCGTTTCGCTAGGAAATGAAGCGGGGTTTGGTGTGGTAGCAGCGGCGATCGCCAGCTTGGTGAGTGGAGCAGCCTGGCTGGGATTAGGTAGGCTAGAGCAGCAGTTTTACCGAGGGCGAGAAACTCCGCTTCGCAATTTACCAGAGAAGAAGCGGTCTCAGAAAAAATGATTTGAGTTGCAGAAAGTAGCTCATTACTTACGTTTAGAAGCTTTTGGCTCTAAGGATAACCCCAACCAAGGCGCGAGTTCCTGCACTTCTGCGTTGGTAAAGTTGCCGCTAATCATGGCTTGCCCACCTGTAATCCCCGTGGAGGCATAGACCGCATCAACGAGGGGCGCACTGATTAATCGGTCATTCAAGAAAATGCCCAAAGTGCGTCCTGTTCCCGCGATCGCTTTTGTCAATGTAGAAAAGGTTTCGCTACCTGAATCGTCAAATTCAACGCTAATGTCTAAAGCGGTGAAAGATTGCCACGGAGAAGGCGGGGTGAAAGTGGACGCAGTGTCAGCAGATTTAATATGGCTGCTAGTGAGGCGGGTCGGTTCGTACAAAGCTGCGATCGCTTGGTAGATTTTTTCTATGGCAGCCCGATTTTCGTATAAAGCGATAGATTTTTCAGTTTGGCTGATTTGTGTTTTCTGTAATAGCAGGCGAGCGTTTGTTGCTGGACTTGCAGTTGTACTTCTGTACCTGGCTTTTGCAAGCGAAACTCAATCCGAGGTGTAGAGCTTTGCGTCAGTGAAGTCGGGGATACGGGTGAGCATTCATATAGCGGTTCAGCCACTGCGATCGCTGTGCCACAACTCAACAAGAGGGCTACCGTGGGAGCCAGCCAACTCAGAAGTTCCTTATTCATCACATCTTCTCCATGAGGGCGAATTGAGCCATTTTCCACTAAACCCACTGATGCCCCTCATTAAGTATCTTCAGGGGAAATTCAGCAATTTTCTGAAAATTTAACTTGTCAGTCTCCAAAATTGCCGAAGTTACGGATGTAGCTATTCTGACACCGTGACGAAATTTGAGATCCATGAACAGACTGCCCAAGCTCAGCGGATTGCTGTTGTCTTTGTTGCTAACCGCTACGCCTCATGTGGCGATCGCGGCTCCTTCGCTGGAGCAACTGTTTAAGCAAGGAGAAGCAGCCCAGGAAGCCAAGCAGTACCTTGAAGCGGAACGAATTTGGCGGCAAGTAATTCAGCAGCAACCCAGTGATGCTGATGCTCACCTGAATTTGGGTGACGCACTTTATGACCAAAAACAGTTTAACCAGGCAGTTGCCGCTTATCGTCAAGCAATTCAGCTCAACCCTAAGCTGATAAATGCTTACACTAGCCTAGGAGCAGTCTTACGTGATCAGGGCAGATTGGCGGAGGCGATCGCAACTCACCGCCAAGTCTTGAAGATCGATCCGCAAAACGCCACAGCTTACAACAACCTGGGAGTGGCCTTAGCCGACCAAAACCAAGCAGAAGAGGCGATCGCCGCCTTCCGCCAGTCGCTCAAGCTGAATCCTAAAGATGCCATTGTGCATACAAATTTAGCGGATACTCTTGAAGCTGACAAACAAATAGATGCGGCGATCGCCAGTTATCGCCAAGCGATTCAACTTAACCCCAAGAATGGGACAGCTTACAACAACTTAGCCAATTTGTTCTACAGGCAAAAGCAGCTAGATGAGGCGATGGCAGCTTTCCGTAAAAGTGTAGAAGTAGAGCCTCAGGAAGCAACTGGTCATTACGGTATTGGTATCATCCTTCATGACCAAGGCAAGTTAGAGGAAGCTATTGTCAACTACCGCAAAGCGATCGCCCTTGATCCATTACTGATCAGACCCTATGAAGAACTCGGCAATGCTTTGCAAGACAGCGAGAAAAGTCCTAGCAATGCCGCAGATTATTATGGCTTAGGTCTGCTGCTGTCTCGGGAAGGAAAAACTACGCAAGCAATCGCAGCTTATCGTCGCGCCATTGCCCTCAATCCCAAACTAGCGCTTGCCTACAAGTCATTAGGCGATGCACTTTTGCAAAACGGGCCTACTGCACTTAAATCTACAGAAGAAGCAGTCGTGGCTTATCGCCAAGCTGTAACCCTAGCACCTAACTATCGTCCTTTCTATACTGACCTGAGCGCCATCGCCAATCAATTTCAAGATTTTGGCAATGATCAAGCTGCGATCGCTGTTTACCAACTGTTGCTGCAAATGGTTCCCGACGACCCAGCCACCTATGTCGGTTTGGGGCGTACCTATCGGCAGCAGGGAAAGCTAGAGATCGCAGTCAAGCAGTACCGCCGTGCTATTGAGCTGAATCAGAACTACGCAGAAGCTCACTTGGAGCTAGCCAACCTTCTGAGCATGGATTTGCAGCGCTGGTCAGAGGCAGAAGCTGCTTATCGCCAAGCCATCACGCTAGAAGCTGATTCTAATTACTTTGATGTTGCTATTAACGGCTTTGAAGAGAGCTTAAGACGCCAAAACAAATTAGAAACTGCGATCGCTTTCTATCGAGAACTTCTAAAGCGCTATCCGGAGAGTGTGCCCCTGCATCGCTACTTAGGTGATGTTCTAGCTGAGCAGAAGCAATTCGCCGCAGCCACGCCACTTTACCGCCGTTTGATCAAGTTACAGCGAACGACTCAAGCATCTCCTGATCAAATTGCTTCCAGTTACGAAAAGCTAGATAGAATACTCGTTCTACAGGATCAAGTCGATGCAGCTTTTGCTCTTTATCAGGAGGCCATTCAACTTGATCCGAGCAACTTCCAAGTACTTCATCATTTCGCGGAACTACAAAAATCCCAGAATCGTCGGAGCGAAGCAGTTGCCACTTATCGCCAGATGATTGCGCTTGCACCCACAGAAATTTTACCGCGTCTGTGGTTAGGGGAAATCCTACGTTTAGAGCAGCAGTTTACAGAAGCGATCGCAGTGTATGAAGCAGCCCTGAAGGTCGCTAAAGACTCTTACTCCAAAGCGATCGCCCATGATGGCTTGGGGCTGATCTTCGAGCAGCAAGGTAACTTAACCGCAGCTATTCGGCAGTTCCAGCAAGCCTTGCAGATCTTCCCTGGAGCAAGTGAGGTTCAAAGACATTTGCAAGCCGCTGAGCAACGCCTAAAACAGAAGTAGCCTCAAGCAGCGATCGCAATTCTTGAGCAAGCCACAAAAAAGCGATCGCTAGTAATGGACTTAGGCGATCGCTTCGTTGGTTGTTTTGGAGGTTGCTTTCCAGTTCAGCGACTAAAGACTATCCCAAGAGGCGGAGAACGACACTAGAGCGCGCGTTGACGGGGATCATCTGCTCTCCATTAAAGATAATTTCCTCTTGAATGAAGCGTGGTTCCTTGGTGTCAATTGTCAACTGCCACTGTTTTTGCCTAAAGGCCTCAGGCAAGGCAAACTCAATCATTTCGTAGTGAGCATTGAAGAACAGGATGAAACTGTCATCACTGATTCGTTGTCCTTGCGGGCCTGGACTGGGGATCTGGCGACCATCTAAGAATACTCCGATCGCCTTAGCGTAACCAATCTCCCATTGCTCATCACTTGTCTCAGTACCATCCGGGTTGAACCAGACGATATCACTGACGCCAGTTCCGTGAATGGCCTGTCCTTGGAACCACTTGCGTCGCCGGAAGACTGGATGCTGTCGTCGGAAGTAGATCAACTCGCGAGCAAAGTCCAAAAGATTTTCGTTCTTTTCTTGCAAGTCCCAGTTGATCCAAGAAATTTCGCTGTCTTGGCAATAGGCATTGTTGTTTCCTTGCTGGGTTCGACCTAACTCATCTCCTGCCAACATCATCGGAATGCCTTGGGAGAGCATCAGCGTCAACAAGAAATTTCGCCGTTGCTGTTCTCGTAACTGTAATACTTCAGGATCATCTGTTTCTCCCTCCGCGCCACAGTTCCAAGAACGGTTATGGCTCTCCCCGTCTTGACTGTTCTCGCCGTTGGCTTCATTGTGCTTTTCGTTGTAGCTCACCAAATCGTTGAGCGAAAAACCGTCATGAGCAGTGATAAAGTTGATGCTGGCATTGGGACGGCGGCCATTGAACTGAAAATAGAGATCAGGGCTGCCAGTTAAGCGGTAGGCGAATTCCCCTAAAATACTGTCTTCTCCGCGCCAGAAATCCCGCACCGTATCACGATATTTGCCGTTCCACTCAGACCAGAGGACAGGGAAGTTACCCACCTGGTAGCCACCATCCCCAATATCCCAAGGCTCTGCAATCAGCTTCACATCAGCTAAGACTGGATCTTGGTGAATAATATCGAAGAAGGCAGCTAGGCTATTCACTTCATACAGTTCTCTCGCCAAAGCAGATGCTAGATCAAAGCGGAAACCGTCCACATGCATCTCCAACACCCAGTAGCGCAAGCTATCCATGATCAGCTTCAGCACTTGGGGTTGACCTACATGCAGGGAGTTACCGCAACCTGTGAAGTCCATGTAGTAGCGCTTATCATCATCTACTAAGCGGTAGTAGACGCTGTTATCAATGCCACGCAAGGATAGGGTTGGGCCAAGATGATTTCCTTCTCCGGTGTGGTTGTAAACCACATCCAAGATTACCTCAATCCCAGCGCGGTGCAGCGCTTTCACCATCTCCTTGAACTCATTTAGTTGCTGCCCTGTACTGCCACCAGCGCTGTAGCCAGAGTGGGGAGCGAAGTAGTTGACTGAGTCGTAGCCCCAGTAGTTCTTGAGACCCTTATCTGCTAAGTGACCGGGATACGACAGAAAATGATGCACAGGCATCAACTCAACTGCGCTAATGCCCAATCGCTGCAAATGCTCGATCGCGGCTGGGTGAGCCATGCCAGCATAGGTACCACGCAACTCTTCTGGGATATCGGGATGCAGTTTCGTAAAACCCTTGACATGTGTTTCATAAATAATGGTTTCATGCCAGGGAGTTCGGAGCAGGCGATCGCCTTCCCAGTCAAAAGATTCATCAACAACGACTGATTTGGGGATTAAATGCGCGCTGTCTAACTCAGAGAAAGAGAGGTCAGCTTCTGGAGACTCCCAAGAGTAGCCAAATAATTCGGGTCCGTTGCCGATGTCACCATCGATCGCCTTAGCATAAGGGTCGAGCAACAGTTTGTTGGGGTTAAAGCGGTGCCCTTCATGAGGAGAATAAGGACCGTGAACTCGGAAGCCATAACGTTGACCAGGACCAATGCCAGGGATATACCCGTGCCAAACGAAGTTGCTCACTTCGGTCAGATGGATTCGAGTTTCCTTGTCATCGCGATCGAATAAGCACAACTCCACTCCTGTGGCGTTTTCTGAGAACAAGGCAAAGTTGGTACCTTTTCCATCCCAATAAGAACCGAGGGGATAAACTTTTCCCGGCCAAAGCGCTAGATACATAAACTGAAAATTTTAGTGGGGGTAAAAATTAGTGGAGGCAAAAATAGCTAAATTGCATCTAATGATTTTAGATACAACTAAGCAAGACTGTTGTGTTTGCTAAAACAAATTGAAGCCCGTCTTTAACTTAATAACTCAATTTTGAAGTCGATTTCAATGCCAATTCAATGCCAGTTCTTGCAACCAAACTTCCCGAAAGTCAATTTGGCTTTTGCTACATTCACTCTGCTCCTCTTCGCCTTCAAACAAGGTCAACAGTTTTTGAAGTTATTGAAGAAAGTAGCTGAGTAAGGTGCCCGATGGCATCTACCCCAAGGACAGTCTCGGTGCATAGCTTGATGTAGTGCAGACGACTAGGTTCTGCCTCTAAGTTTAGAGCGCGATAAGCAGGCTTCTAGATAGGGGCATTCCTCACACCGAAGTTTTTGCCCTGGGTGATCACAATGGCAGGGGAGGTTCGAGCAGCTTATTTCGGAGCGCTGATGAAGTAAGTGGGTGGCCGTGGTTTGCAATAGCAGAATAATATCTTGGGTAATCATAAAACGCTTAATATTTCAGTAAAAAAGATTACTAGTTTTAGTTCTTTTACTGTAGTCAAGTAGGGGATTAAATATCGTCTAGCTAAGGAAGGACCCCGACTTTGGCTGTTATCTATCGAAAAGTTGCCTCAACACTGGCCCTAGTCTTGTGCCAAAGGTAGAACGACTCGCACAGTCGTTTGTTTACCGGGAATACTCTCGATCCCCAGTTCTCCACCCTGCAATTCTGCTAGGCGTTTGGCAATGGCTAGCCCTAGCCCTGAACCTTGTTGCTCATACAGTTTGCGCTCAAATTGTACGTAAGCGCCAACATTCTCAATTTGTTCTGGAGTCATCCCTCGACCCTGATCAATTACATAGAGAATAAACGTATGCTCATTGCATCTACTAAGAATTCGTATGGGAGTCCCTGAGGGCGAGAACTTACAAGCATTGTCAACCAGTTCATCTACTATTTTTTTCAGTTTGGCTTGTGGAACCTGAACCACTGCGTCCTTCAGTTCTAACTGTAAATCAGTGGCTCGATTCATCTCTTGGGCCTTTTGCGTCACCCAATCGCTAACTAGCATACTGACAGAATGAGTGATGCCTTTACGGAGAGCCTTGATTCGTTCTGGACTTTTAACTAATAGCTCCAACTGAGCATATAAAAGAAAGTTTTGCACCAACCGATGCAGAGTTTGTGTGGAGTTGTAAATATCTTCTGCTACCTCCACAATTTCAGCTTGCTCCATCAAGCTGCACTCGTTCATTAGCACACTCGACAAGCCTGCGATCGCATTCAAAGGAGTAATTAATTCATGAGGTAGAGCCAGAGTAATCGTGCTGCGTACATCCTCAAGTTTTTGCTGCACTCTCTCATCTACCACTGCTTGCTTTTCCAGGCGAGTAGAAATCGTCTTGAGCAACTGCGATCGCGTGAATGGCTTGGTCAGATAATCATCGGCCCCCAGTTCCATCCCTTGGCGAAAATCATCTTTACTAGCTTTAGCCGTCAAAAACACAAATGGGATCGCTGCTGTTTCAGGGTGCTTTCGCAATGCCGCCAAAACACCCAATCCATCCAGTTCAGGCATCATCACATCACAAATGATCAGATCCGGGGCTTTTTCTTGGGCCAACTGCACTCCAACCAAACCATTTTCTGCTCCAAGTGCATCAAATTCTTCTGCATCCAAGATGTCCAGAATGACATCTCGCACATCTCGCTCATCTTCAATTACTAAAATCTTTTTCATAGTTTGTTATCCTTTTTATTACTCTTTAGTAAGTGGTAGCAGCACTGTAAATGTGGTACCTAGCCCAACCGTACTATTAACCGAAACAGTGCCCCTGTGCGTTTCTACAGCTTGCTTGACGATGGATAGCCCTAAGCCAGTTCCTGGAATATTGCCTACATTTGTGGCTCGGTGAAAAGATTCAAACAAACATTTTTGGTCTTGCTGAGGAATTCCTATTCCTGAGTCTTGAACTTGGAAAGCAGCCATTCTATCTTGACAAGAAAGCTGAAAATTGACTTGACCTCCTGTGGGAGAATATTTAACCGCGTTTGATAGCAAGTTAATCAAGATATGCCGCACTAACTTCTCATCCATACAGGCTGAATGACACAAACCATCACTGACAAAGTTGATCAAGTGATTAGGACTACTGAGCTGAACTTCCTCCACCAATTCATAGCAAAATTTTTCTAAATCTAGAGGCGTTGGCTGATACTCCAGCTTGCCTGCAGTAGATTTGCCAATCAGTAAAACATCATTTAAAAGCCCATTGAGATGGTGCACTGTTGATTGAATGCGGTGGAGATAAGTCAGCTTTTTTTCATCAGACCATTTATGGCTGTAGTGTTCTAAGCCTTCAGCAGAGGCCAAGATGGTAGTGAGTGGGGTCCGAAATTCGTGCGAGGCTGTGTTAATAAAGCGGGATTTAAGTTCACTTAGTTCTTTTTCTTTCGTCAGGGCTTTACGAATTTGTTGTTCTGCTTGCTTGCGTTCGGTAATGTCGCGAGTCACACCCCGGTAACCTTCCAATTGGTTTTGCTGACCAAAGATTGGGGAAGCACTACTCTCGCAAACCACAAGCCGACCATTTTTGTGGACTAGAGTGGTTTCTAGCTGAGTAAAGGGCGTTTGTTGAGCTGTGAAATAACTGATTAAGGTTGTGTAGCGCTTGGCTTCGTCCTCAAGCATAAACTGGTCCAGGGTTTTGCCAATCACCTCATTGGGTTCGTAACCTAAAATGGCAGAAACTTTGGGACTAACGTAAGAAAAAACAGCCTTAATATCCGCTTCCCAAACCCAATCATTGATTTGCTCAACCAAATTTCGGAGTTGCTCTCGACTTTGCCATAGAGCCGCTTCTGCCTCTTGCCGTTTGCGTGTAATTCGAGCTAAAGCCCCCAAATTGCGCCGTAATTCCAGTTGCCTCATGACTTGATTGCCCAACGATTGCAGTGCTGTCAACTGCTCTTGGCTGAGTTGCCTAGGTACGCGATCGAGGGTGCAGAGAGTGCCTAAGGCATGCCCCTTGGCAGTGAGCAAAGGAGAACCAGCATAAAATCGGATATGAGGATCAGCGACTACCAGCGGATTGGTTGCGAAGCGTTCGTCAGCGAGGGTATCAGGCACCACAAACATGTCGTATTGCAAAACAGCATGGCTACAAAAGGCAACGTCTCGTGGGACTTCTGTAGCATCTAAGCCAACCTTTGCTTTGAACCATTGACGGTTACTGTCAGACAGGCTGATCAAGGCGATAGGAGTTTGACAAATGTAGGCAGCCAAGCGACAGAGTTCATCAAAGGATTCCTCAGCCTCAGTATCCAGGATGGCGTACTGAAGCAGACTTTCAAACCTTTCTGCTTCGTTGGCAGGTAAGAGGGCAGGCATGGCTAGTTCTTGGGAATTTTAGGAGCTTGCACATTTGTTAGAGAGTGCCCAATTGCTGTCTAGTACTGCTGTTTAGGGGCACACTCTAACTGCACCGTCAAGACCGTAGCAAAAATAGGCTTTTCTCAGGATCGCTCCCTAGAGGCATCCTTAGCAGTTCTGGGCTAGGGCTGAGTTAGGTTTATTGCTCACTTGGTAAGAAGCTGAGATGTGAGCGGTGGCATGACGCGAGTTAATTCATTAAACTTCATAAAAGTAGAATGTTACTAAGGCGGTCCTACCTTTTGGTTGTGGCGGCTGGCAAGAACCCTATTAGGTAGCTTCCTATGGCAGTTCGGAAGGATACAATTTTTGAGCGATTTTTGTCGCCTGTTCTACAGTTGTTTATTGATCGTGACGGTTTAGAGCAGTTTTATCGCAGCATCGATTGGGAAACGCAAAGCGATCGCTTCCGCAACCCCACCCTGGTTTATCCCGCCTACTACAGCACTCAAAATTTTCATGGGGTTGAAAAAGGCTATTTAAATCCCCGAGCGGCGGTCTCTTATGACCCGATCACTCAGTATGTCTTGCTGCCCAACGAAACCTTGATTCGGCAAGCGGCGATCGCCACTGTGCAAGGCAAACCCAGACGCATCTTAGACTTAGGTTGTGGGACGGGCTCAACAACTTTACTGCTCAAACAAACATTTCCAGAAGCTGAAGTCATTGGCTTGGATTTTTCGCCCTACATGCTGGTGATGGCCGACTACAAAGCGCAGCAGGCTGGGCTAAATATCAAGTTTATTCATGCCAATGCTGAGCAAACAGGCTTGCTAGATGGCTCTTTCGATCTAGTCACCGCTTCGCTGCTGTTTCATGAAACTCCGCCGACCATTTCACGAGCCATTTTGCAGGAAGCGGCTCGGCTCCTCAAACCTGGCGGAGAAGTTTTGATTCTGGATGGTAGCCAAAACACCTTGCGGCAAACTGAATGGTTGACCCAAATCTTTGAAGAACCCTATATGCAAGCTTATGCCACTGGAAGTGTGGATGCCTGGATGGGGGCGGCGGGGTTTGGCGCGGTACAAACTCAAGAGCTGTGGTGGATACACCAAATCACTTGGGGAATTAAACCGCTTCCGGGGCACGATCCTGAATCTGCTAGACCCCATCCCAACTCTGTTAGGATTGATGACTCTGCTGTCCCTGACACAGGGTGTCCAGCTCCCGCATTTGAGTAAGCTAAGTATGGTTTTAAAGGCGGTTCTGTTTGATTTTAATGGTGTCATCATCAACGATGAGGCGGTTCATGAGCAGCTGATTGAGCAACTGCTGATTGAGGAAAATCTACGGCTCGGCCCTGGAGAGTTTAGTCGTGCCTGCTTAGGACGCAGCGATCGCGCTTGTTTAAGTGAGCTGTTAAACAGTCGGGGCCGAGTCGTCACAGAACCCTATCTAATGGACTTAATGGTTCGCAAAGCTCGTGCCTACCAACGCCATCTAGAAACACTAGAAAAACTGCCGCTTTATCCAGGCTTAGCCGACTTGATGTTTAACCTGCGAGCAGCGCAACTCAAACTTGCGGTTGTCAGTGGAGCCTTACAGGCTGAAATCGAGTTGGTTTTGCAGAAGAGCCAACTGGCTCCATACTTCAGCGCGATCGTGGCGGGTGATGAGATTACGGCAAGCAAACCTGAACCTGACGGTTATCTTTTAGCCGTGGAACGGCTCAATCAACAATATCCGGAGCTGGATCTGCAACCTTCTGAATGTCTCGCGATCGAGGATACTCCCGCAGGAATTCAGGCGGCGAAGCGAGCGGGAATGTCTGTTGTAGGAGTCGCTAATACTTATCCGTTTCATATGATGCAACGGCAAGCAAACTGGGCTGTAGACTACCTATCTGACTTAGAGCTGGACCGAGTTCAGGAACTGTATGCTCAACCAAACTTGAGTCAAGCCGCATCTCTCTAACCCCGATTTCATCAGCAATCTCTCTAGAGCTTGTTTAAGTTTCTTGTTATAATAGCCGAGCGCTATTGGGGAATTAGCTCAGTTGGTAGAGTGCTGCGATCGCACCGCAGAGGTCAGGGGTTCGAATCCCCTATTCTCCATTTGTCCTTTAAAGAATTATTTGTCATCTTTAAAGAATTAATGTCCAATTTTACGAGTTTTGGGGATTTCAGCCTCTAGCAGGCAATTGACCCCCTCAAAATTCCTGTTTAAAGAATTAATGTCCAAATTTTGGACAGATTTATACTTAAGCTAGTGCAACCTACAACTCAATACTAAGTGAGGTGCGATCGCAGCACTCCTTTCAACCCATCTGGATTTTGAAAACAATATCTATTCTCAAAATCGTTAAAACTCCTAACTTGTCTGCGTTCTATACGAATAATCCTCCCTTTCTAGAGCTGTTAAGGACAGAATGAAATGCTTCTAGACCTGTATATTTGAAAGTTCAATTAAAACGTAGAGATCGGTGCATTTTTTATAACGACTTTCAGCCCATCCAAGTCCGGGAGAGCGATCGCAACCGCCGTCATCCCATGACATAAATATCCCTTTTCTGCCTTTCAGCCCATCCAAGTCCGGGAGGGCGATCGCAACCCTCGGCGTTGAAACCCTTAGCTTGACTGGCCTGCTAATTCAAAATTGGCAAAGCTCAATTTAAATAGTACACGAGTTGCCTAGATCGCTCCTGAATAGGGAGAATTAGCGCATAAGTTAGTCAGCAAAACCTAGGGCGTGTTTTAAAACCTAGAGCCAAAGGAGAATTGCAGCAATGGAGAGCATGGCAAGATAATTCTCTGCCCGTTTTTCATAGCGGGTGGCAATCCGTCGAAACTGCTTGAAGCGATTGATCGTTCGT
>NZ_JAMPKN010000035.1:0-35480 GCF_039962155.1 Trichocoleus desertorum AS-A10
AAATGTTCTAGAAGGCTTGCAGCAGTTGATGGCATGGTCAGTTAGGAGTCTCTGGCTAAAACGCTCTAATCCAGTATCTCACCCACTCTCTTGCCCCAATTTAGATGCGTTTGCCCTGGGGATCGATAGCGGCGATCGCTCTGGCCATGCGGACCTCATGGGGTCCCACCACGGTGATATAGGGCTTACCCCTCTGGATCAGCACCTCTCTAAACCATTGGTGCATCTCTAAACGAATCGCTTCTCCCTCTCGAGTGCCGTCTTGGACAAAGTCAAAATCAGGCACGGTTAAGAGATACAAGTCATAATGGCGACTGTCGGCAATCTGTTCCACTGCTGGGGAGTAGGTTCCTCGGTAGCGGCGATGCCAAACGTGGGTCGCCAACGGATCCGTGTCACAAACCAGAAGTCGATTGGCCCGCAGCGCCAGATCTTCTTCCCAGGCCGCTTGTCCCTTGGCAATGTGTACAAACTCGTAGCTCTCCCATTGCTCTGCCTGGGGTGTATACCGTCGTCCTTCCCAATACCAGCGACCATACTCGGGCACCCAAACGGTTTGGTAATGCTGAGCTAACGCCTGCGCCAATGTGGTGGTGCCACTCGACTCCACGCCAAGGACACAGACTCGTTTGGCCAAGTAAGCTTTGGCAGGCGGGGTAAGCATCGGCCACTGAGTGGAGAGATCTTGGCGCAGTTGCGTGCCAGAAATGGGGAAGTGGCGGCGGGGTGGGTCGATCGCCACATGTCTAGCTCCCATACCGGCAGCCCAAGGTTCTCCGTACGCTTCTGAGGTAAAGGCGAGTTGGGGTTGCCTTCCTTGCAGCACTTCTAAGGCTCTCGCCGCCCAAGGTTCTGAAGCCTCGGGAATGTCTTCAGCGACCTCAATGACTTCTACATCAGGATGGAGCAGGCGAATCCAGTTGGCTCGCACTGCGGCTGGAATCGCTTGGGTGGGTTTAGACCCAATAAGCACGACCAAGTGATCGACCTGTGCCTTGGCCTGCTGAATCAGGTAATCATGGCCGCGATGGAAGGGATAGAACTTGCCGATGGTAATCCCCAGTTTCATGCTACTGCTCAGTGGCCTGCAATCGTTGTGCTTGCTCGAGGCGCTGGAAATTCCTCAGGCCACTGAAGGCCATGAAGCTAAAAACGCCGTAGAGCAGGCTTGTCAAATATAAGTTGCGGGAAGCATAAAGGGGCACATAAATCATATCCACCGTGATCCACAGATACCAGCTTTCCACATAGCGTCCCATGAGGTAGAGATGCGCCACCAGACTCATCACGGTGGTCAAGGCATCCCAGAAGGGCGCGGCTCCTCGGATGGCGATCAGGAAGGAGCGCAAGGCGACGATCGCGAGCCCAGCGGTTATCACCAACCCCTGGCTGGAGACATGCCCAATCGGCTTCTCCGTTTGATTCTGTCCTCCTCGCAACCAGATGTAAATGGCTTGGATGCTCGTGATGAAATAGAACCCTTGCAACCCCACCTCTGCATATAGCTGGGCTTGGTAGAACACGAGGCCATAAAGCGCAGTGCCCACGAGTCCAATCCACCAACCGATGGGTTTATTCTGGGCCAGCAACCAAACACTCCACGCATAGCTCACTGCCGCGATCGTCTCTATCCAGCTCAGCTCTACCGGAATCCAAGGTTGCAGGGGTAGCAGCAAAAGCACGAGACTGGCGATAACGCCCAGGCTATAGGAAAGTGCAGTGGATTGGGGCATTGCAGGATGAAGGAATTCTACCAATCGACAGTACCCGATTCTCGGCTAGGAAACGCCAAATAGAAGGGTTGATTTTCATCTTTTGCTTGTGGAAACCTTTACTCAAATCGCGCCGAATCTAGCTGCTAGTTACCTCATGCTGCTGGGTGCAGTTGCATTGCTCTTCCCCAAGACGATGGCTGCCTTTGCCGGCATTCAACCGGTGGCTCTGGTGGGTGTTTCTGAAATTCGTTCCACTTTGGGCAGCTTCCTTCTGGGTTTAGGAGCCACTTGCCTCTGGTTGCAGTCTGCGGATGCCTTTACAGTGTCGCTTCCTTGGCAGCCGCAGCCGTACGTTTGCTGTCGAGTCTGGCCGATCGCAGTGTCACAATTAAAAACATGGGTGGTGTGGTTGCCGAAGCCCTCCTGGATGGGCTGTTTCTTCTCAGTTGGGGCTGGAATGCTGAGCGTGTTAATCACTCAGTTGGGAAGCTAGCACGCCACACTCATGAGTCTTAGTCCAAGAGCTGCTGCTTGCGATCGCTCAGTTTTAGCCCTAGCGGATTTCCAAGCAAATTTCCACTAGGATTAAAAGCGGAAGGAGAGACAGGACGGCAAGCTCATCCCCATCAGATCGCCCTGAGGCCCTAAACACAGAGGTTTCACTCGAACTAAACAAGGTTAAATCCCCCTATCCGCTAGAATCAACAGGGTGGAAGTAAGACATCAATAGACATCCTGCATGAATCATAAGGGGTGTGCCAGTTCGTAGTTGAGTAAGCCAGCAATCAGGTTTATGCGCAAGCCAAACCGCCTTCTACGATTGCGATACCGACCTGAGAAAATGCGGAAGATCTTGAAACGACGAATCACGTGCTCGACTCTCACTCGCAATCGAGCTAAGGCCCGATTATGCTGCTTTTCCTCTTTAGCTAAAGGCTGCTGACGTCGCTTTTTGGTGGGGGTACAAGCCCCAGCATGACGTTTGGCAAATCCTTGGTATCCTCGGTCCGCTAAACACAACTGGGACGAGACAAACGGCAAGCGACTGCGCTTGAGCAACTTGAAGTCATGCGTCCTGCCCGTGTCTACAGCCGTACAAATGATTTGTCCGCTTTCCCACTCCACCACCAACTGCGCTTTTAGCGTGTGGCAGCGCTGCTCGCCACTGTAGTAGCGTCTTTGTTTTTTTGGGGACGTTCAATCTCTACCTCTCCGACATCGACCACCATCACCTTCCACTCCCAGCCAGGTTGGTACAACTGACGCTGACTCGGGAGACGAAACTTGCCACTCTTGATCAGCAGGTCTTCCACTTTTTTCACAATGCGTCCGACGGTGGTTTCATGCAATCCCCAACTCACCGCGATGTGAAATTGGCTGCGATACTCTCGCCAGTACGCCAAGGCCACTAGTACCTGGTCTTCGACACTCAGCTTCGCTTGTCCCCCTCGGCGACCTTGGCGATCTAGGGAGGGACGTACCACCTCGACCATCCCATGGAAAGCGCCACGGCTCACCCCGCACCAGCGCTTGAACTCTCGATTGGATAAATGCTCTAACTCCTGGTACTGCATCGCTGCTTTTGGAACTCATACTTATTCAAAATTTAGCGTCCTTTTCTTCCCTACGACCGCCCACTGGCACACCCTTTCCCATTCATGCAGGATGTCTAATGGATAACGACCTGTCAAAGTTGGGCTACGAGGAGTTTCTCAGGGAACTAAAAGAGCGCATCCGGAACGCTCAGGTCAGAGCCGCTCTCGCAGTCAACCGAGAGTTGATTCTCCTGTATTGGCAGATTGGCAAAGAGATTCTCTACCAACAACAGCAACAAGGTTGGGGAGCGAAAGTTATCAACCGGCTAGCCACGGATCTCCATAAAGCCTTCCCAGACATTAAAGGATTTTCAGCCCGTAACCTACTCTACATGCGGGCGTTGGCAGAGGCTTACCCAGATGAGCAAATTGTGCAACAGGTTGTTGCACTAATTCCTTGGGGACACAATGTGCGGATTTTGGATGCAGTGAAGACTGCCGAGGAACGGATGTGGTATATCCAACAAACGATTCAATATGGCTGGAGCCGCAACGTTTTAATCCATCAGATTGATAGCCAGCTCTACCGTCGCCAAGGCAATGCGATCACCAATTTCAACCGGGTACTCCCTGCTCCCCAGTCTGAACTAGCCCAGCAGCTTGTCAAAAGTCCTTACTCGTTCGACTTTCTAAGCCTAGGCAAAGAGGCACTGGAGCGAGAGCTGGAAACTGCTCTGATTCAACACATTCGCGAGTTTTTGCTGGAGTTGGGAGTTGGGTTTTCCTTTGTGGGTAGCCAGTACCCTCTGATTGTGGATGAGAAGGAATACAAAATCGACCTGTTGTTCTACCACTTTCGCCTGCACTGTTTTGTGGTGATTGACTTGAAGGTGGTGGAATTCGAGCCCGAGTTTTCCGGGAAGATGAATTTTTATGTTTCAGCTGTTGATGATCTGGTGCGAAGTCCTGAAGATAAACCCACAATCGGCATCATCCTTTGCCGCACCAAGAGCAAAACAGTGGCGGAGTATGCCTTGCGCGATGTTCATAAACCCATTGGAATTTCCACTTACCACATGGGCACACCCTTACCCGAAGAGTTTCAGAGCAGCTTGCCGACCATTGAAGATTTAGCAGAAGAACTCGAAGCGATCGCTGCTGAGGTCGAGCAAACTCTCGTCTCTCAGGAAATAGAGCAGCTTTCCTTGTTTGCAGACCCCGCCACGATTCAAAAAGATTGAATTAACTATCTACTCTCACAAATTCAAGTCGTAGGAGTAGATCAATGAGGACAACGCAACTTTTCAGGGTTAATTTGAAACTGAACGTTAGCAGTCTTTTTCTTACCAGGTAACTCCTGGGCTCCCAAAATGTAACCTTCTTGCTTCAACTCATCAACAGTACGCCAAAAGATCTGATTATTGCGCGAAAGGTTGCTTCCTAGGAGATCAAGATTTTTGAATAGATATTGCTTTGAGATGACTAGGTATTGACCATCCTGTGGGACGTCCCACTTCATCCGGCTAGCTAGGTAAACTAGCAACTTAGTCTTGTAGTCATTTTTTGCGTTGCTGCCTAACTTCTGAGTAATGTCAATATCGTTCGCAAACAACACATAGTCCCCAGTACGCCCTGGTCCATCAAAGAACTCCAGAGCTACCGTGTAAGCATCCGCTAACTCATAGGTATAGTCAGCCGCTTTCACCAGATCAAAATCCCGAGGGACATGATCAATCTCAAAATCTTTAATCCGCAAGATACTCTTGATCGTGACCTTGGCACCAATATTCTCTCCTTTACGGAGTGACTGGGCAAAAACTAGCTCAGTACGGTGTAGAGCAACCAAATCTCGGTTGAGTTGCGATCGCACCTTAGAAGCAAATCCACCATCCTTGGTGCGAGTGTAACCGAGGCTCTCCAGCAAGTCATTTGAGCGGAACGAAACGGTTGCTCCAGTCTGCTGACAGGCAGCCTCTTTATAAAGATAGAGGATAATCGCAACCTGACGTGGGTTGAGGAACGTCAGCAACGCCATAAATAAACGTTGAATTTTCCGGTCTTGAATTTTCTCTAGTCCTTTGCTGAGCCCTTGGTCAACACAGTCCCTCAAATCTAACTTGGCATACTGCGCTTTCAATTCCTCCCATTCCTCGGTTGAGAGATCGGCAAGGGGCATCCGGCGGATTACTTCCACTTCACTTAGATCAGAAGCATCCGGCTCCACTCGCATCTCAAGGTAGTAGCCCTCTGGATCAGAGCGAAGAATTGGCAGCTGCACATCTGGGTTGTGAATCGAAGCCCCTGCCCTCGGCAACACCATCAGAAGTTGCCCATCAATTGGAAAGGTTAGCGCTTCACTGTCACTCACTATCTATACCCTGAGCCTGAGCAAATTCTAGCAGCGATCGCGCTGGAATGCTGTGTTCTATGAGTTTAAAGCCTTTGACCTTATTGAAGAAACTGACTTTGAAACAACTATGTAAACTTAAGTAACAAAGCACCTGTAACTCCGGCGTACGTTTTTAGAGGATTTACCTGTAACTCCGGCGTATAGTTTTACCTGTAACTCCGGCGTATAGCTATCCGTTTACCTGTAACTCCGGCGTATAGTTTTGCCTGTAACTCCGGCGTATAGTTTTAGAGCATGCTAATTTTTTTTGTTTGCTGAGTCTGAGTTTGAATAATCAACCTGTAACTCCGGCGTATAGTTTTACCTGTAACTCCGGCGTATAGCTATCCGTTTACCTGTAACTCCGGCGTATAGTTTCACCTGTAACTCCGGCGTATAAGCCACCTGTAACTCCGGCGTATTCACATGTCAGAGTCAATTTCAGCATCTTGTGTTTTATAGTTTTCGATGTTTAATATGTTGCAGTCGAAGGGTAAAGCTTTCGACTTTGAGTAAGTCAAGATAAAAGCTTGAGCTTTCAACCAATAACGTTTGAGCAGTTAGTTTGATTCACTCTAACGAAAGGTTTTTCTCTAAACCTTTTGGGCTACCTTCAGATCTATTGGTTGCACTACCCTTCGGATCTGCTGATTGCATGTTGACGTATGTAACAGGGAGGAGAGGCAAGCAAAAAGAAACCCTCCAGAACAGTTTTGGAGGGCAGTGGTTTTATTGAATTGAAACTTGTTATGGACTCTAACTTGTCCGCCAGCCAAGCACCAAGTTAAAGAGTCCAAGAGATAACTACAGGAGAAGCCATGTAGTTGAGATTATGTTTTCAATAAGCATAATCTACTTTATCTTGCTTAATTTTAGGGTTGTTTTGGCAGATATGGCAAGACTTCTGCAAACATCTCTAGCTGCTGCATGGGAACTTCTCCCTCAAGCCATCAAAGGTAGGGAGATCAATAATGTTTACTCTGGGTACAAAAGTTGCTTTCAAGGGCTCTGCTGCAAAAAGAAGCAATGTGAACCCCCTTATAAGACAAGAACATAGTTCTCCGGTAGAGTTTGCTCAGCAAATTCAGCAAGAATTTGTAAAAGGTAGCGCGATCGCGCCCTGCCTGTACCACGTTGCAACCCGATTGGTTGGCGATACTGAATCGCTCCCGGGTGGTGAGGTCGCCTATCCCATTCACGAAGCGTTGAATTGGCATGTGACCCGCTTTGGGTATCAAGCCCGTACCAATTTGTATGCAGTGCTACTCATCAATGAAGATGGTTCTTGCTGGCAGGCAAAACTGAGTCATCCCCGGCAGAATAGCAAAGGCAAAACTCAGAAATACGAAACCCCTGTCGGCAATGGTTCCCGTGCCTATCTCCCCCCAGTCCCACCTGAAATTCGACAGTTAATCGGTCGTCGCTATGGCGTAGAAATCCCTCTGTCTGGCTCCTTCTGGGATTGGCTCAAGGCCCACCCTGAAATTCCCATGGTCCACACTGAAGGTGGTAAAAAGGCGCTCTCTCTACTCAGTCAGGGTTTCGTGCCCTTGGCGTTCTACGGGGTCAACGGCGGCTATCAAAAGTTACTCGATGGCACTCGACGGTTAATTCCCGATGCTGCCAGATTTGCGACTAACGATCGCCGCTTTGTTCTGGCGTTTGACCAGGATGAAAAGGAAGCCACTCAACGACGAGTGTCCGTGGCACTCTATCGCTTGGGAGGATTGCTAGGTCAAGCAGGCAACTTAGTCAGTGTCGCAACGTGGAAAGCGCCTCAAGGCAAAGGTGTCGATGATTTGATCGTGCGCTGTGGCGCTGCCGCTTGGCAAAGCGCTTATGACCAGGCACTGCCTTTGCAACACTGGCTGATTTGGCAACGCCTAGAGCATCGGCTGACCTACCCTGCCTTTGTGCAAGTCACCACTGCTGACCTGTCTACTCTGGTCCTCAACCATCTTCCTGACAGCGGCATTGTGGCGATCGCGAGTGCCAAAGGCACCGGGAAGACCAAGCAAATTCAGGCGCTACTCCAAGATTCTGAAAAAGCGATCGCCGGAGGACACCGCATCGCGCTGATGCGCAACCTCTCCGCCCGCTTAGGACTGGACTACAAAGGGGATCTCGATAAGGTCAAGGGAGAGTTTATCACTGGAGCTGGTTATACCCTGCGCGTCGGGCTGTGTGTAGACTCTTTACTCAGCATTGATCCCAATAAGTTTAGTGAATGTGACCTGATCCTCGATGAAGTGGTGCAGGTCATCCGCCACCTGCTGACGAGTTCAACCTGTGCCAAGGATGGCAAACGTCCGGTGCTGCTATCCCGCTTGCGCGAACTGATCCGAGTGGCTCGTCGCGTCATTGTAGCTGACGCTGATCTCGACAACGCGACTCTGCATTACCTGAAAGAGTTGCGAGGCGATGACAGTCCCATTTTCTTAATCCGTAACGCCTATCGGCCCGCAGGCTACCCCGTGCGCTTTATTCGCTCGCCTGACCGCAGCGCCATTATGGGAGAGCTGCTGGCAGAGATGCAATCCTTGGCACCCGGCAAAGTGCTCTTCATCGCCACTGATAGCAAGGGGATGAGTAAGGCGATCGCCCGTCTGATTGCCAAAGAAGCTCCTCACAAGCGCATGTTACTGGTCAACTCTGAAACTAGTGGTGGAGAATGCGAACGAGAGTTTATCCAAACTCCCGATGTCGTCCTTTATCGAAGCGAATACGACATTATTATCTGTTCCCCTTCGGTTGCAACTGGAGTCAGCATCGAGGCTCAAGGCATCATCACCAAGGTCTATGGCATTTTTATTGGAACCTCCAGCACCGACGCAGATATGGCACAAGCCTTGGGTCGAGTTCGGGAACCGGTGGAGCGCCTCGTCTGGTGTGCCCAGCGAGGTAGCAACTTCTCGAAGGTGAGCCGCTCTGCCAATGTCCTGGAGCTCAAAGACCATCTTCAGCAACGCACCACGGCCACCATTCAACTGATTCGCTCCAGCTTAAAAGAAGATGTTACCGGGGAAATCAGTCGCTACGACTGGCAGAGTGATCCCCATCTCAACCTGTTTTGCCATATTGCTGCTGAACAGAACTTCGCCATGTATCACTTGAGGGATGCCCTACTAGTGCGGCTTCGATTTGAAGGCAATCAAGTCACCGTCGAAGACCGGGAAAACAACTCAGCAATAAAAGCGCTGCTGACGATCGCTCGGCAGGAACAGCAGGAAGTAGATGCACAAGCGATGTTAAATGCAGAAGAGCTGACGTTCAGCGAAATTCTCATGTTGGAACAAAGGGAGGGGCTAGGGCGAGAAGAATCGTTAGCGGTCGCTAAGTTTTACTTCAAAGAGTTCTACTGCCTTGATCACCTCACCTTGGAAGATGTGCTGTGGGATAAAGAGGGTAGACGACGCGGCGAACTGCTCAACCTGGAGATGCAACTGTTTCCAGAAGTGGCGAGCGATCGCAGTGCTAAAGCATTGGAGAAGCAGGCGACCTGGAACCAGGGGTATTGCCCTTGGGATATTTCTGGCTCCGAACTGCGGCGTTGGCTGCGCTCAAACATTGGCATGGATGAACTCATTGCCAAGATGCGCTCTGGTTGGCAGTGGTGCAAGTACGACTTGAAACCCTACGCTGATCGCGCCCGAGCACTGACAGCGCCAATCAAAGTCGCACTTCACTACACCATTACCAGCGCGATGAGTGACACTCAGATCATTCACCAGCTCTTCTCCCAAATGGGCATTAAGTTAAGCATGCACTGGTCTCGCTCCCATCCCGGCTACGAGGGGGAGAAACTCAGGGTGTACAGTCTGGATCTGGCTCATTGGCAGCAGGTGTGGGGGATTCTGCAACGGCGACAGGAGAAACGGCAGCAACTTCAGCAGCGTTTAGAGATAGAGCCAGAGGTTGGATCACCTGCCCGTTTTAAGATTGGATCTCCTGCGGGTGATCCAGGCGCAGAGCCTACGACTGAATCAGATTCCTGGCTTAATGAAGCGGTTTCAAGTGATATGAGGGAGAGCTTAGAAGCCTGTGGAACCGACTCTAGAGGATCGGAAGTTCAAAACTAGCCCTTCCGGGAAGTGGTCATTACTCATTAGCTCTCTCCTTTGGTGGTGCTGGCACTACAATCAATTTCCCCGTTGCCAAATTAGGCTAACCAGCCTGCGTCCCAAGCTTCCCCATCCATACAGTCGTACTGTTTAGCGAGTACGTTCTCATCCCTCCTGGACCGGCAGTGGGGCAATTGGATTACATAGGTGATTGATTCGCGATCAAAGCGATCTCGCCTCCGACTGATTGGAGCTGAGCTATCCGGTAACAGAAAGCGCTAACGGATCTGGAGTCAATCAAAGGAATCTCATTCCATAAAGTGAATTGCTCAGGTGGGAGGCAACTGCGTCAGAAGTGTGGCAACAATCAAACACAGAAGCGGCTGAAGGCAGATTGCTCACCTATTGAGGCCAGAGGTGCGTCAAAGCTACAGCGCGGCAATTTTGCCACAACGACTACGGTGTGGATCGGAGCAATACGGCAAGGGCGCGGCATCACGTGACAAGGGTGTGGCAAGAAGGCGTTAGGTATGGTGCAAAAGCAAGTTGCTGCGGTCGCGTCTTTGAACAACAATCCCAACCAAGGTGAGACATCAGCAATGTTGGACCTACGAGTCATGGACTGGGGAAATTCAGAGCATTGACTAAATGAAGACGGATGGAAAGCGATCGCCCTGCGGATAAAACTGGAAATTGTGTTTGCCAATGGAGGAGTATTTGTAGACCCTATAACCTCAGTTTTAGGGTTCAAGCGGTCAACACTCAACAGGGAGACGGGTCAGCAGGCAGCAGTCATAGGGTGCTCTTGTAGGGGGAAAAGGTGTTAATGGAGCGAGCGTTCATGAATTCTGGTCGCTTGTGGGTTAGCGGCAAGCACCCCAAAGGCGGCGAGTGGATTGGGACCCCAAAGATCTGATGTAATTGCTCAACTAGGTTGACCTAAGCAGACCTTTGACAGAAGATGATAAGCTTTTGCCATGAAGGAACTGCCCCCTCTAGATGGACTGAGCCACGCAGAAAAGGATCCCCTGATTCAAGGGCTGTGACAGGAGTTGCAAGCGTTGCGCTCAGAGGTCGAAAAGCTGAAGCAAAAACGGGTCAAGAAAACTTCCTATAATTCAAGTTTGCCTCCCTCTCAGGGCTTTAAGCCAAATCAAAGCAGTTCTCAGTCAACTTCCCTTCATTGTGAGGAAACGGGGAGTCACCGTAACGGTGGGCGAGAATTGAGCCAACAGCCGGATCAAGTCGTCGTTGCTCAAGCCAAGAGCTGTCCCCACTGTGGGGTCGAAGTGGATCTATCAACGCAGCGCTTGAGCGGGATTTACGAACGGATTGAATTGCCGCCGATGACTCCTCACATCACACGAGTGGAACGTTACGGCGGGATTTGTCAGGGTTGTCAGCAGGCGTATGAAGCGCCTGTTCCAGTCGGTTTGGAGCCAGGGTCTCCCTTTGGCACCAGTGTCGCAAGTTTAGTGACTTATCTCCGTTACAGCCATGCCATCAGCTATCAACGGCTGAGCCAGCTGATGAGTGACCTTTACGGTCTCAGCCTGTCCGAAGGAGCGATTGCCAATCTCCTGCAACGGGTGCGGGCTCAGCTAGAAAACCCGGTGGCCAAGATTGTCGAACGTTTACGCAGTGCTCGTGTGGTCGGCAGTGATGAGACGGGGGCACGAGTGAAGGGGACCAACCAATGGGAATGGGTGTTTCAGAACGCTCAGGTGTGTTTGCATGTGATTCGTCCCAGTCGTGGCAAAACGGTCATTGATACCGTGATGGCTGGGCATCAACCGCAGGTTTGGGTGTCTGATTTATTCAGTGCCCAAGCCGCCCATCCGGCGCACGACTGGCAAGTGTGTCTAGCCCATCAACTGCGCGATTGTCAGTATGCCATGAATGCGGGCGATGAGTTGTTTGCGCCCCGAATGAAATGGCTGCTCCTCAAAGCCATTGCCCTGCAACGGCGACGACACACCCTGGCTCCCTCAACCGTTCAGCAGTATTGCGCTCGATTTCGCGGCTTACTGCGGGAGATCTTGAATCTGAACCCAAAATCGGTTGAGGGACAGCGGTTGCTCAAACGGTACCAAAAGATTCGAGCTCATCTGTTGCTGTTTTTGACGGATGAGACAATCCCGCCGACTAACAATGCCAGTGAGCAGGCGTTGCGCTGGAGCATCGTCTTTCGCAAGGTGACGAACGGATTCCGCTCGGACGAGAGTGTAAATTTCCTTATGTCTAATTAAGCAAATTTGACGGCAAATCAAAGGTTCTAGCTTTGGTTTACACAAAAATCCTGACACTCCCGCTCGGACTGGGGAGCGGAGTTATTCGCTCAGGTTCGTTCGCTTGTCAACACTGCAAAGCGTCAGGGCGTTTCTGCCTTTGATGCCATTTCCCGTGCCCTTACCTCTCATCAGACAGATTGGCTACTGGGTTGAGCAATTACGATCTGATTAATGGGGAGGAGGTGCGATCGCGACAGGGCTGAACTAAGCTGCCAGCAGCTCTAGAATAAACTTGTGAAGGATTCCGTTGGTACTTTTGTGCTACTTATACCACCCCGTACGGCATTGCTAGGGGTTTTTTAATTCACACAAACTGCATCAAGAGTGCGTCAGAAGTGCGTCAAAGTTGAGCTGCGACGAAAATTGTTGCAATGGTTATGGGGTAGATCTACTCAGTGTCGCAGTCACGCGACCGTCACGCGACGAGAGGCGTTAGGTATGGCGCAAAAACAGATTGTTGTTGTCGCGTTTTTAGGAGGCGATCGCTTTACAAGATGCGGTAGTAACACCATAATCCGCAGATTGTGCCAGAAGGTGCCGAAGGGTGCTCTCTGTGATAGATTGCGACTCTCGGTTCCCCTCTCAACGTGACAACCTGTGTCAGTACGTGGCATTGGATGTCAATCGGTGATGTCTTGTGCAAAGGTGTGCTCGAGCGAATGGGCGATCGCATGGAGGTATAAGGCGGTGGACTTGCGACTTGGGTCAAATGGAGGTGGGAACTAAAGTAGCGTGAGTTCTGGTTAAGAGACATGGGGTAAAGCGAACTCTAACCACAACACAGGTTTCTTCCGCTTCCGGAGTCTATGGCTCAGCAATTGCTGAGCCATAGACTCCGGAAGGTTTGGCAGAACTCATCGACGGCACAGAACCGTTCTTCTAAGCTGAATATAGGTGGGGGCTGCTAAATTTTTTGGTACTGTTCAGTCCCCTTGTCCCCACCCTTTCTTATCCAGGACTCACGTTTGCTTAGATTTACACATCACGAACTAGGAGTCATGAATCAAGCGGGCTTTTCATGCCTCGTCCGCCTCAATTTAGAACGTGGGTGTAAATCAAGCTTCAGATAGGGAAAGATGGTATTTCAAGCTCATCTGTTAGTGTTAGATATTGAACTTAAAAGTCGAGGGATATATGGCAAGCTTTGCGGAGTTGCCAAAAAATCTTCCTGTCCCAGTTAATGATGGTGGATGTAACCATTTATTGGGAGAATTATTGCCGTCCATCAACTTACTTTCAACTCAGAGTAGAAGTCTTGATTTATCCAGAATCTCAGGTCGTCTCGTAATATACTGCTACCCAATGACGGGACAGCCTGAAAATCCGCTACCTGATGCATGGAATTTAATTCCTGGTGCAAGAGGATGTACTCCACAATCGTGCGCTTTTCGAGACCATCACCAAGAGTTGAGGAGTTTGGGGGTGCAAGTTTTCGGACTAAGTACACAAAGCACTGAGTATCAGAGGGAAGCAGCAGAGCGCCTGCATTTACCTTTTGAACTTTTGAGCGACTGGGAGCTGAGTTTTTCTCAAGCCTTGAAGTTGCCCATGTTTAAGTTTGAGGGAAAACAACTGATCAAACGGGTTACATTTATCGCAAATTCTGGGCGGATTGTCAAAGTCTTCTATCCAGTTTTTCCACCTGATAAGAATGCAGCTGATGTGATCAATTGGTTACGAAATGATGCTGCATAGCAAAGCCATGCACACCGACCGCCAAGGGACGATCTATTGAAGGTCGAGGTGATCTACGGTAGGTGATGAGAACCGTTATACCGCAAGCCGCTAGCTATGTCTTGTCGCATCTTTCTTTACAAACAGAAGAATCTCGCAACGCTTACTTAGTGAGCAATTGAGCGATCGCCCCCTTACCCCCTCTTCCCAAGTCCGATCGCTAGGCACATCTAATTCAAAATCTGAAATTTTTGGAATATCAAAGCTTTGCCTAGGTTTTGTGCTGCCAGTGCGAACGCTAACTTTCAACATAATGCGAAAGAGTTTCTGCTCAGTCAGTCACAACTGAGGTTATCGGAGCCATTTCTGAAGGGCGTGATATTCGATATTGGCTATTGAAGGATGCATAGACTTATTTATAGTGAGTGGCTAAACTTTAAGCTGATTGTCTTATTGGGAGCACTTTCCAGGTTAGGGTTGGCTTACATGACCTTGATGGCAATTGTTGGAGCGGTGGCAGGGCTAAGTTTTGCCCTCTTGCTCGGCTTTGTGGTCTATCGTTTGGGAAGCTCTAGGAACGATGATGAAGCCAATTTGATTCTCTCCTGTACGCTAGGGGGTTGGCTTATTACCCTCTTACCGCTGGTCTTAGTAGCGATCGCTGCAGTGACATGCAACCAAGAGCCAGAGAATTGTAGTTATCCCGTTTTATCCTCTATCGCTGGCTGGGCCGTTTTAGCGGTTGGGACTGTACCATTCTTAGGGTCGATCCTAGGAGCAGTGACATATTGGCGATCGCTGAGAAGGCGGGAGTAGACAAAGTGAAAATTGCTTGTAAACTGCGGTGCCCAGGAATCTTCTGAATCACCTAAAGGGGTATTCCTGCACTGTTCATCTGGGTAAAAGTCGTTCGTTTCAAACTGTGAGTGCTAACTCCTACTAGCCCCAAGCGATCGCTTTCTCCAAGCAGTTGCTAGTCGTAAAAAGCTGAAGGGATAATGCTAATCTTTGTCGCGCTCCTCTTCAGCTTTTTCTGGGACCCGCTTTGGCACTTCTTTCTCAGCTGCTTGCTGCTCTTTTGCCTGTTTTTTCTTCGGACCTCGCTTTTGCTTCTTGACTCCTTGATGGGGCCGCTTGTTTAGTTTCCCTTGCCTCTCAGCTTTGTCAGGAGATAGGTAAGCTGGGGTAGAAGTAGGTACTGACTGAGTTGTAGGGAAACTGTCAGAACTGAGTACTCAAATTGAGGGTAGAAGCCCCTGCCTGATAAACTAGCTTCTGCCCTCAACTTCCGTTTAGTCAGCCTTCGATGAATTGTCCTCACTGCAGCTCGGCTCACACCACTCGATTGCAACGCACTACTGATTTAGGTTACGCGATGTATCGCTGCAAGGCGTGCTATCGCACCTGCAATGAACGCACCGGTACCCCTTTCAATTTCATTGAAGTGCCCACTGATAACGTGTTCCAAGTGCTGGTGTGTCGGTTCCGTTACAAGCTGAGCTTTCGAGACATTGCTGAATTCTTCCTGCTGCGGGGATTTGAGTTCACCCATGAAACAGTACGGGATTGGGAAGAGCGCTTTGCTTCCATCTTTGCCCAGCAGTTGCGTGCCAAACGCAAAGGCAAAGTGGGCAAGATTTGGTTTGTGGACGAGACGTACATCCGAGTCAAAGGGAGATGGTGCTATCTGTATCGAGGGATTGATGAGAATGGAAACTTGGTGGATGTGAGGAAGAGCGAGAAGCGAGACATGGCAGCGGCAAAAGCGTTTTTTGCTGGGGCACATGAGGTGGCGGAACAATCACCGCAACGAATGGTGACAGATGGGCTGAGTTCGTATCCCAGAGCCATTGATGAAGAATTGGGAACGGATATTGAGCATGAAGTGAGGGGTTGTTTGGGAAATCCGATTGAACAGAGTCATCGAGGGATCAAGCAATGTTACTATCCAATGGTTGTGTTTGGAGCGATTGAAAGTGCGAAACGATTTTGTCAAGCATTTGATGAAGTGCAGCAATTTTTGCGCCCCAAAGCAAGAATGGCAGACTTGGTGTCTCTATCGAAGCAACGGGAACAATTTGTTGAACGAGTGAATGAATTGAAAGATTTATTTCAAGCCATCTAATCGCAAATGGGAAAGAGGAAGCTTCTGATGATAAGAGGTGATGAAAAAAGCGGTGATCTGAGTACCCAGATCTGACAGTTTCTGCGCCGTTGGGGACGGCTATCTTGCAGTCGCTGCTGCTTATCCTCAGATAGGATTTGGAATTGTCGCATCAGCTTGCGCCGTTGGGGACGGCTATCTTGCAGAGCTTCATACAAGCTTGACCACTGCTGTCGAAACAAAGGGCTACAACTGAGTTCAGCAAAGCTTGTGACGCTGGGACTACTCAAGACTGCATCCCCCAGTTCAAACATCGCGTCATGGGATCGTCCTAAACACTGGTAGGCAGTTTGACGAAATGCCTTCAATTTGTCAGCATTCATATCGGCATCTGAGAATTGGTAGTGCTTTTCTCAGAATGCCAGAAGCAGTCAGTTTATTGATCTGGCTGCTCTTTCTTATCTGCTTGCTGCTCCGCTTAGTCTAAACTCCAGTTGCTTGATTGTCAGCCAGGAAGCAGGGTTTTGGACGGTAAAGATCAGCGTTACCCTAAATAAAGCTCCCATAATTCATAGCTGCTGGTGAATCAAAGCAGTGGTAAGGGTTCGCACTAGAGGAGTATCGCTAAGTTGAACTAGGCGTTGGAGTCTTCGTAGGGCTTTAGAACTATAGAGCGATTGATTTTTGAGGGTCGGCATGGTTAGCTTCGTACCAAGGATGTATCCACCAAACGTTCTGCGAGAAACTAGCGATCGTAATCGCGATGTTTGGATTTGAATGATTGAGAGATGGCATGGGTCGCTGTTCTAAGCCAACATTTGTTCAATCAAAGGTGCGATAACTGCAATGTTTTTGACCCATTCATCCGAGAGAGAGAACCGCTGCTTCAAATAATTGGGATCGTTGTAACTTACCCAAACTTGGCTGTCAGCCGCTTCCCACGCCAGTATTTTCAGGGGTAAATCCAGGGCGATCGCAGGTTCTGCTACCATCAATAGCGTCCCAGCTTTCGGGTTGCCAAACAGCAATAACTGTGTTGGGTGCAAGTTTAACCCAACCTTTTCAGCTTCCAACCTTTGATCAATGCGGGCAAAGATAGTGATCTCTTTTGCCTGTAAAACGGAAACCAAGCGATCGATGGTTTCAGTAACCGAATACGGGCTGATCTGATTGATGATACCGTTTATTGCGCTCATAGTAATAGGCTTACTCCTTAGGTGAATGGCTTGGAGGAATACCTTGATACCTTAATTACGCCATTGCTTTGACAACGTCGTCTGTAGACAAAACAGCGTTAGCAAGATAGCCAAAGTTGATCAACGCGGCCTTATAGCCATCACCTAGCTCTGGATGCTGCGGAGCAGCCGTCGCATCCTTAACGACAAGGACTTCAAATCCTTGCTCTAGCAACTCGCGCAGATGAGCTTCAACGCAAAGATTGGCGAGCATGCCGAGTAAAATAACCTTGCTCATGTTGCGCTTACGTAGTTGCAAAACCAAGTTGTTGTTCTGTGGCCCATAGACTTTATGAGGATTGACGACGATGGTTTTGCCGTCTTCAATAAAGGGCTTATAGCGTTCGGGCCAATCGGCACCAGAACCCACAAATCCGTCGAGGCTTAGGGAACCAGTGCGAGCAAATTCCTTAACCTCAAGCATCATCTGCTCCAGATTGCCGGCAAATTTCCAGCCGTGGTCGGTGGGGTAGTAGTAGTGGGGAGAGATGAAAACTTCAAAGTCGTTCCGCTTTGCGGCTTTAAAGATGTGCTCAATGTTCTCAACGGTCTTGTTTGCTTTGACGCTATCCCCGACTAAATCCCAAGAAACTCCTGTTTCACGCAAAACATCGTTTTGTGGATCAATCACAACGATTGCGGTGTCGGTCTTGTTGATATTCATGATTGTCCTTGCGATCGCCACTAAATGCCTTTAAATCTGTGCCATCCCGCCATCAACAAATAACTCAATGCCGTTGACAAAGCTGCTATCGTCCGAAGCAAGAAAAACCACAGCTTTGGCAATCTCATCCGGTGTGCCAACTCGCCCGATGGGGATGCTGACGGCCTGGCTGTCCACAAATTCCTTTATCTGCTGCTCATTCAGCCCAAGCAGCTCGTAGCCTGGCGTCAGCACCACGCCGGGGCTAAGGGCATTCACCCGAATCTTGCGATCCTTGAGGTCGAGTGTCCAATTGCGGGCAAACGATCGCACCGCCGCTTTGGTCGCGCTGTACACGCTGAAGGCTGGCGTGCCTTTGACCGAAGCCGTTGAGGCATTCAGAATGATTGAAGTTCCCTCTGGCATTAGAGGCAGAGCTTTCTGCACAGTAAATAACAGACCTTTGACGTTGGTGTTGAACGTTTTGTCAAAGTGTTCTTCAGTAATTGAGCCGAGCGGGACGACCTCTCCTCCCCCTGCATTGGCGAAGACCACATCCAATCGACCTTGCTTTTGCTTGATTGTAGTGAACAAGCGATCGAGGTCTGCCATATTAGAGACGTCGCTCTGCACCCCCACAACATTTTCACCAAGCGCATCTACAGCAGCATCTAGTTCACGCTGGCGGCGGCCTGTGATAAAGACATAGGCTCCTTCGGCAATAAAGGCCTTAGCAGTAGCGAGCCCGATGCCGCTGGTGCCGCCGGTGATAAGCGCAACTTTTCCTTCTAACTTTTTCATGATCATTAGCCTTGCAAAGAATAATTGGTTTTGAGCGTGCTATTCGTACCAAAGATCAGGAACAGAGATCACACTGCCGCTGTTTCAATCAGTTTGGCAAGCTCATTGGGATGAGAAACAGGGAAACGTGACTAGAGTTGACTTCAATTGTTTTAGCCCCCATCTATCGAGCCATAAATCGCTGGAGGTCAGGATTAATAGCCCGCTCGGCTTGAGTTACGAGGTACCAAGAAAGAATGGTTTTTCAGGCGGTTTCATTCATAGATTGGTCAAAAGCTGTGCTAGCAATTGGCTTTTAGGTGACCGCCATGATCTGCACCTCAGCATCCGGTATATCCTGAGCAGACAGATCGTAAAATCTATTGCGATCAGCATAGAGAAAATTTGCTACATCAGACACAATTGCCGTGCTGGTTGAATCTGCTGCGTATCTACGATTCAACCGCTCACCGTTTCACCAACATCCGGTGCGAAACACCGCCAATTTTTAATGTTCATCAGTTTTTCCTTGCTATGGCGCAGTTGCAGCATGCTCGATGATCTCAGCGACCGCATCCGAATGAGAAATCATCACGACATGAGATGAGCCACTTACAACAACGGTTTCCTTTGAGTTGGCTCGCTCCGCCATGAAAGCATGCACCGCTGCTGGAATGTTCAAGTCCCGTTCGCCATAAATAAACCAGGATGGGATAGATTTCCATGCAGGCGCACCGGAGGCTTCAGTAAACGCGGCTTCCACAATCGGACGCTGGGTACTAGCCATCAGTTCCGCGTCACTAGCGGGCAGATCCGCAGCAAATTGGGCATGGAACTTGCTCTGCTGAATGTATAGGTCTTTGCCACCATCGGGCAGGACAACCGGCGGTGCGAGGGTCGGCGTGAGCGTGCTGCCCGGATAACGTCCTGAGAGTTCGGCGGCAGTCTCGCCTTCGTCAGGAGCAAAGCCAGCAACGTAGACCAGTGCTTTCACATTGTTGTTACCATTAACCGCATTGGTCGTTACCGAACCTCCGTAGGAATGTGCAACCAGCACGATGGGACCATTGATGTCTTTAAGGACGCTAGCAACATAGTCTGCATCACTCTTAACGCCACGTAGGGGATTAGCCACAGCAACCGTTGGGTAACCTTTCGGAATCAGTTTGGCCAATACACCATTCCAACTGGAAGACTCGGCGAACGCGCCATGAACAAACACGATCGTGGGTTTATTGGCTTGTGCACTAGCAGTATTCATGATGGCTCCCAGAGAGGTGATTGTAATAGTTCCTAAAAAGAGGATGATAATCAGAACCAGGCGAATGCCGTTTCTGAAGGTAGGCATATTCATGTTGTAATTTCCTCTGAGTTATTTCGTTGGATAGATTGCAACCGTGACGTGAGAAATTGACGGATGTGGGTTGCGATAATGTTCGCGGAGCATGTGCTTTACATTCAGCGCTGCGAAGTGTCGATCGCATCGTTTCACCGACCTGATTCATCGCTTAAGATCGGGCACTGTGAACGTCACTGTTTCGCTGGTAATCACTTTGTGCGTAGGATCTGCTAGTTCGATCAGCACCTTGTGTAAACCAGGTTCCAGACCAACTAGAATGATTGTTTCACCACTGGCATCGACAAAGTGCCACGGCGCGTCATCAACGGTGATGTGGATATGTCCGATACGAGGCGATACATCGAGCGCACCTTTGCCGAACACGAGCAACACGCGCAAATTCTCCGTTCGATACTGAATGAAGACACGTCCCTGGGACAGCGGTTCGGGAAGTGGCGGATCAACAATTAGCTTGGGTGGTGCTTCGTTTTCGAGCGCGATCAGCGGAGATGAGCCGATGATGTCCTTGGCGCTTGGGGTGTAATTGATCATTATTGATAGGTATTTGAGAGAGGAAGAGGAACGCGGAATGGGAAACGCGGTGACGCGAAATTGAATGAAACTTCTCCGTGTCCCCGCGTCTGCGTATCCTCTTATTGCAGGTGTTTCTTCAATTCAGCAGCAGCCTGAACAAACAGAGAACGAACTGCCGGAACCTCGGCTAAACCAGTCAGCAGCCCAAAATCATGAATCATGCCGTTGTAACGCACGGTTGTCACTGTCACTCCAGCCTCATCGAGCTTGCGTCCATAAGCCTCGCCACCATCACGCAAAATATCACTCTCTGCCACCTGAATTAACGCTGGAGGCAAGCCTTTCAGTTGCTCAACCGTCGCCTGTAGGGGAGAGGCATAGATATCCTTGCGCTTTTCTGGGTCAGGGATGTACATGTCATACATCCACTTCATCCCTGGTGTAGTTAAGAAACGTTTGTCACCAAATTGATGATAAGAATCCGTTTCAAAACTAGCGTCTACAATCGGCCACATCATAATTTGCAACTTGATGTGTGGTCCTCCTTTTTCTTTCGACTGCAAAGCAGTTACTGCTGTCATATTTCCGCCAACACTGTTGCCGACAACTGCCAGGTTTTTACCATCAACTCCAATTTCTTCCCCGTGCTCAGCGACCCATTTAGTGGCAGCATAGATCTCATTAATTGCTTGTGGATACTGAGCATCTGGCGTGCGCGTGTAGTTGACAAAGACACCCGCAAACCCAGAAAGCACAACGAGATTGCGAACCATGTGCTTGTGCGTTGGGTAATCGCCCAATACCCAACCGCCGCCATGAATAAAGATGAAAACAGGCAATATGCCTTCGACCCCTTCAGGTCGCACGATATTGAGTGTAATCGTGTAACCATCAGCAGTAATCGTCTTCTCAGACTCTTCAATGCCGGAAAGATCGACTGGAACAGAAGCCTGTGCATCCACGAGTACTTGACGTGCTTCGGATGGAGGTAATGTCTCTAGAGGCACACCTCCTGAATTTAGCTCCTTCAAAAATGCCTTTACCTCCCTGGAAAGACGTGGATCATCTGCAACTTCCAAAATCTTTGCTGTTGGTGAGTTTACTTGAGCAACCATGATATTCTCCTTCGATAAGTAGTAAACAATTTGTTGAAATAACACTGTCAAGTGAGTTGATTTAACAGTGATGTTTGACCAGCAGTGATTGTGGAATGGCAATCACTTTCTACTGACATCTTTTCTCAGTCAGAACGATTTGTTACTGGTGAAAAAGCTGTTGACCTAGCGGATTGCTGCCCCGATGGTTGTTTCCACACCGCAGCCGCATAGAGCGAGTTCTCGAAATCGGGGGCAATATCGCCTGTGATCCTTGCCTCATGATGCGCCCAGTCCTTAAAGAACAAGTCGTGACTGATGCGCGATACGATTGCAGGTACGTCACGGCGGATGCTGTGAATGTCACCCACTGGCAAACCGAAGCTAACTAAACCAGCCGGATTAAAGACGTGAATGTCTTTCAGATAAGGGGCAGTGCCAAGTACTTTCTCTTGGTATTCGTGGGCGTTACCAAGGTAAGGGTGCATCCCCAGATTGTCGTCGCGCAAGTCTTCTGGTGGCTCGTAGCGATCGCGCCAGAGGGCAATATGCTGAGCGAAGTCGGCTAGTTCGGGACGCTGTGTTGGGTCAACGAAGTAACCCGTGCCAGCGATCGCAAAATCAAACTCGAAAACATCATCGTTCACCTGGATGGCAATGCGTTCGCCCTTGGCGGCGGCTTCCGCATCACCCATTTTCCGTGCCGATTTCCAAGGTGCAGATAGGTGGATGTGAAAGTTTGGGAATGCGATCGCTCGCTCAATCGACTTTGGTGGTGGTGCGGTGCCTGCTTGATGAAAGCGCCAAGCCTGTAACCAGCGGGCTGAATCGGGTAGTTGGGGATAGTTGTCGTAAGCGCCAGGGTAATCTCGTACCCGGAGTAATGACAGCGATGCGATCGCCGATCGCCGTACAAATAGGTGTACTGCCTTAGCGCCTGATTCCAGCGCCACTCCTGCTGCATCGAAAGCTGAAGCCGCCGCACCTAGCACTGCCACAGTTTTGCCGCGCAGTGCTTCAAAATCAATGGCATCGACGGTATGGGCGTACAGCGTGCGGGGTAAGTCAGCCAATACTGGAGGTATGTATGGACCACCAGTGCCAGCCACGCCATTGGCGAAGATAATTTTGCGCGTAGTCTCCACCTGCGGGACACCGTTTACCTCAAAGTGTAGACGGAAGAAACCTGTGGCTGGCTCTATCCGCACCAACTTCGTTTGGTAACGAACCTGGATACCGAGAAAATGCCGATACCAACTGAGGTACTCAGCCCAATCCACCCGCTCAATGCGATCGATCTCCGCATAGGCTGCCGCACCGTGTCGAGCTTCGTACCAGGCTTGGAAGGACAATTCTGGGATTCCTAGTTCTGGACCAGGCAGATTCTTTGGCGTGCGGAGCGTTCTCATCCGTGCTCGCGTCAACCACACCCCTGCATGAGCTTCGTCATCTGCTGCATCGATCTCCGTCACGCGCCCGATTCCAGCACGCCGTAGTGCAAATACAAAGGTGCTACCGCTGCCGCTGCCACCGATTATCGTGACATTGTGATCAATACCAGGGCGATCGGGTACCCAGTTCTCGGGATCGGGACCAAGCAGGCGCAGCGCTTCGCAGGCAGCAAAATTGGAATCGATCGTTGTTGTCATGTCGATCTCCTCAGCTCTTGTTGAGATGGATGAAAAATGGAATAGCAAACAACCAAGCTGTTGTCAGGTTCTTGTTCGCAGATTCAGATTCGAATTTGTTTGTATGTTCTTAATGTAAAAGGCAACCTCAAATCTGTCGCCAATTCAGGGTTTATGTTTTGAACCACAAGATGATCGCTATTTGAGCAACCTCAGGTGCTGGCATAACACCCACCTTAAGTTTAGGTTTATCACCCATTTCAAGTTCACATAACTAAGCTACAAGCTAGCGATTCCTCGCTTCAGAGCAATAATGGTCGCTTGTGTGCGGTCTTTCGCTCCCAGTTTGCTCAAGATGTGGTTGATGTTCGATTTAACAGTGCTTTCAGCAATATTTAAGGCAGCGCTGATTTGCAGATTGCTCATCCCCTGAGCTACCAATTGAAGGACTTCTAGTTCGCGATCGCTCAACTCTCGATGGTTTATCCGCTGCGCTAGTTTAGCGCCAACGTGAGCGGGAATGTATTGCTGACCCCTATGAACAACATGAATGGCACTGAGGAGTTCCTCAGGTTCGGCATCCTTGAGCAGATAGCCCTTGGCTCCGGCGCGTAATCCTCGATAGATATCTTCATCCCCATCGTAGGTTGTCAGGATAATAATGTGTGCGTGGGCAAACTCAGCACAAATTGCCATCGTTGCATCCACACCACTCACCTGCGGCATCCGTAAGTCCATTAAGGTGACATCAGGCTGTAGCTGGCGATATTGGTCGATCGCTTCCTGTCCATTGCCCGCTTGACCCACCAACGTCATATCTGGTTGATTGTCAATCATTGCAACCAGTCCTTGTCGCACAATTGCGTGGTCATCAATAATCAAAACGCGAATAGCTGTAGGCTGACTCATGTTGCTGACTCCCGCTGTACAGATACGATCACTGTTGTTCCCTGCCCCAATTGGCTCTCAATCGAGAGCAGTGCGCCAATGTGTTCTGCTCGTTCGGTCATACCCGATAAACCAAATCCTCGACTGATAGTGGTAGGACTAACTTCAAACCCGCGTCCATTGTCTTTAATGCGTAAATAGCACGAGGCGGGTTCATAAACTAATTCAATCCGGATTTCGTTCGCGTGAGCATACTTGACTGCATTGGTGAACGCTTCCTGTCCAATTCTCAAGAGGTTATTCTCAGCGTCAGGGGGCAACGTATAGGGCGTGCCGATCACCTCATAAGTCAGGCGGGCCTCTGTTGAGGATTGCATCGTGGCAACAAATTGCTCCAGCGCTGTCCAGAGGTTGCCATCTTCTAGTAACTGAGGACGCAGTGCTGCAACGGAACGTCGAGCCTCTATCAGTCCGTTACGAGCTAGCTCACGCACGATATCAATATGAGTTTGTATGGCTTCTGGTTTAATGGTCACTAACTGAGAAACGGTTCCCATGTGAACCAGAACACCTGTAAAGGCTTGCGCTAGCGTGTCGTGAATCTCGCGTGCCATGCGGTTACGTTCTTCTAAAATTGACGCTGCTTCAGCACGTTTGCGTTCACGTAGTGCAGCGTCTCGCTGTTCGCTAACATCCAAAATCACTCCCAACATTCGTACAGGTTGTCCTGCTCCGTTGTAAATGCCTCGACCCCGGCCAACTAGCCAGTGAACACTTCCATCTGGATAGAGCACGCGATATTCAGCTTCAAAATCGGTATGTGTTGCCAGTGCGAGCGCAACTGCTTGCTCGACTCGCTCAACATCCTCTGGGTGAACCCGATCGCGCCATACTTGATAGCTGCTCTCCACTTCGTTAGAAACTAACCCCAGCAATCGAGCGTGGTTATCATTCCACTCGGTTGTATTCTTCAAAATATTCCAGTTCCAACTGCCGATATGGGTCAAGTCCATTGTCAGCCTGCGTTGCTCTTCACTGTATCGCAGAGCGCTTTCCACTCGTTGACGCTCTTCAATCTCTTGAGAAAGCAGCAACGTTCGCTCAGTGACTTGCTGTTCTAAGGTCTGACTATATTCGGCTAAAAGCTTCTCTGCTTGCTTGCGGTCGGTGATGTCTTGAAAGGCGGCGATCGCATACAAAATGTTG
Source organism: Trichocoleus desertorum AS-A10 (assembly GCF_039962155.1). Lineage (NCBI taxonomy): Bacteria > Bacillati > Cyanobacteriota > Cyanophyceae > Leptolyngbyales > Trichocoleusaceae > Trichocoleus > Trichocoleus desertorum. The sequence continues at coordinate 25,117 of NZ_JAMPKN010000035.1, forward strand.
CCAGACTCATCAAAAATTGGAGTCCCCCAACTTTCAATCGGAATAATCCGATTCCCCTGGTGAATTTCGATATCATCCACCCTGCCCTGTTCACCGTTTAGTGCTCGTATCATCATCAGTTGTTCAGTTGGGTAAGGGCGATCGGTTCCTGCCACATAAAGTTGATAGACCTCGACAATTTGCTCTGGGGTAATAGACGGCAGCACACCTTTGCCCAAGAGTTGGATTGCCTTCTGATTTGCGTAATAAGGGCGACCCGTTGCGTCCAGAACCGTGATTCCTACCGGAACCGACTCCAAAATTTTCTGGAGGCGGGTTTCACTTTGGGCAAGGGTCTGGTTTAAAGACTGCATTTTGGCAAATGCGATTTGAAGCTGGTGTGCCATCTGGTTGAACGATCGAGCCAGTTCGCCCAAATCGCCCGATCGCTCAATTTCTACCGTCTGATTCCATTCCCCGTCTGCTAGCGCTTTTGCCGATTGACTGACGCTAACGATCGGTTTAGTGATCCAGCGGGCAATCAAAATGCAGATCACAATGCTAAGCAGCAAAGCCGCAATACAAAGCAGAATCGTCGTCTGAATGCTCTGATTAATCTTTGCCATGAAATCGGATTCAGGCAACACCGTAACAATCAGCCAATCCAGCCCACGAGTATCTTTGAATGGCATTACCTGAATTAACTGCCGCCTGCCATCGAGATCAAAATCAAGCTGTTCCGCAGTTTGGATCTGCCACAAATTGCTGAAATGTTCGCGCAAATAGGCAGCAGTCGCTCGTACGGTAGGGTTACGGCTCTCAACTGCGGACAATCGATTTGCCACCGCTCCACTACTGATAACCGCCTCTCCGGTGGAGGTGGCAACCAGTTGTCCTGAGCGCTCTAAAATAAAGGCGATGCCTGTCTTGCCGATTTGCAGGCTCGCCAAAAAACGACTCATCTCATTCGGCAGAAATACATCGGTGGCACAGACTCCCAACAGCGATCGATCAGTAGTGCTATAGACAGGCGTACTGGCAGTGATCGTTGGCAATTGGCTGGCAAAGTCGGCATAGATTCCACTCCAAACGGGTTCGCCTGCCGTCACCGCTGCTTTGAACCAGGGACGAAGCCGTGCATCAAAGGGTTTGTTGCCTTGACTGACTAACTGATCTCCCTGACCGTTGCGATCAAGACTGTAGCCGTAGAGTTTATGATCTGTAGTAACGTTACTCGATCGCAGTTCAATGGACCGATCGGCAGGGCTACGTCGCACCCCTAGAAGAGAACCGGTGCGATCGCCACAGTAGATATCACTCACCATTGGATAAATCTGAATTTGCTGCCAGAGGGGAAACTCACCTTTGACTGCACTAGGGACAATTTTTCCCTGAGCGAAGGTACTGGCATTAAGCCGATTGATGTTATGGGGTATCTCGGTATAGGTTTGTAGTTTGCCTTCGATCCGGTTCGTCAGTTCGCGTCGCAGTTGACTGGCGAGATCGTTGATGGCTTCCTGCCTATTTCTGAAGGAAAAATACCCTACTAAGCCAACCGTCACAAACGTTTGCAGCATAAACGGCACAATCAAAACCGTCTGCAATGGCACCGTTCTAGAAACTCGAGCTACAGCTTGCTTGAGGAACATATTGGGTAAGGAAATCATGATAAGAGCCGCACTGATGCAGTTGATTATCGAAACTACTAGTCGTGGAAAGCTTCAGCGAACGTGCTACCGCACGGGCTGCGCCAACGCAACGAGTAGTGGCTCAAGCTCTAAATCGTTTCCATAACGCACACCGTTGATAAATAAAGCTGGAATGCTAACCACCCCGCTCTCTATTCCGCTGGCAATGTCTTGATCGATGTGATCAAGGTACACTTTCCGGGCAATGTCTCGAATAAACTGAGTCACATCAAGTCCCAAATTGTCAGCGTATTCTGCTAAATCCCCATCTCCCAGCTCTTGCTGATGCTTCAATAACATCTCGTGCATCTGCCAAAACTGCCCCTGTGCTGCTGCTGCTTCTGCCGCTGCTGCTGCCTTTTGAGCTTGAGGATGGATTTGAGGTTGAGGAAAATGTCGGAATATAAAGCATAAAGAACCTCTTCTAAACAAGGTCGCCTCAAACTGGCGTTGAATCGCCTGAATTGAGGTATAAAGTTCACCGCATTGAGGACATTGATAATCCCCATACTCAACAAGCACAACGCGGGCATTCAACTCTCCCTGTCGATGGTCTTGCTCAGAAGGGGGTACAACTAATTGATTGCGTTCACTCTGTATCTCCGTTAGATAATCGCTAAGGGCGTCGTCAGAAATAATATCGCTCATTCTAAATCTTTGAGGAAAAAAGATTCATCGCGTGTACTCTGAAATCTTTTCCCTTCAACCCCATAATCGTTTGTGTGGGTTTAGTGTATGAGGCTTGCTTAGGATTGTAGTCAATTTATGGTCTGTATTTTGATCAACTTGAGGAAGTAGAACGAACCGAACTTAAGTTGGGGTTTGGATCAAACTTAGGTTTAATTGTTTGCTTCGTAAACCGATATCCGTCGCTCTACAGTGATGACTGGCGACGATTGTTAATCCAGGCAGAAAACCATCTTTGTTTCTATAAGTTAGCAATTCCGCGTTTCAACGCAATAATCGCTGCTCGGGTGCGATCTTTGACGTCTAGCTTGCTTAAAATTCGGTTGATATGAGTCTTCACTGTACTTTCACTAATATTTAGAGCCGTGCTAATTTCCTGGTTGCTCATCCCCTGCCCGACTAACTGGAGAACTTCTAGCTCACGATCGCTCAGTTCTGGGGCAGTCATCCGCTGGGCTAGCTTAGCAGCCACATTGAGGGGAATGTACTGTTGCCCCCTGATCACTGTCCGAATTGCTGTTAATAGTTCTTCTGGCTCAGAGTCCTTCAGTAAATATCCCTTTGCTCCTGCTCGCAATCCTCGATAAATCTCTTCATCAGTGTCATACGTGGTCAGCACAATAATCCGGGCGTTAGGAAACTCACTGCAAATCACTGTAATCGCCTCAACGCCTCCCATCTCAGGCATCCGTAAATCCATCAAAGTCACATCAGGCTTCTCGTGCTGAAACACTTCAATCGCCTCATGCCCATTTCGCCCCTGACCAACAATGAAGATATCTGGAGCCTTCTCTAACATCCCGATCAAACCCTGGCGAACAACGGGATGATCGTCTACAACAAGAACGCGAATGCGGCTGGGCTGATTCATGCTGACTTACTCCCGATCAATAGATACCACGATCTCCGTCCCTTGCCCTAAGTGGCTTTGAATCTTTAGTTCAGCTTTAATGCGTTCAGCCCGTTGTGCCATCCCCAGTAGACCAAAGCCATTTCTCATCGCCTGGTTTTCTATATCAAATCCCTGCCCATTGTCTTTTATTCGTAAGATGCATTGGGTCGTTTCATAGACCAGTTCAATTCGGATTTCATGCGCTTCGGCATATTTGATTGCATTTGTCAAAGCTTCCTGCCCAATCCGAAACAGATTATTTTCCAAATCACAGGGTAAGGGATAGGCTGTACCAATGACTTCGTAGACGATTTGGGTTGCGATCGAGGAGTCCAATTGAGCAGTAAGACGGTTTAAGGCATCCTGTAGGTTGCTGCTCTCTAAAAGGTATGGGCGGTGTAGTGTCTCTACTGAACGACGTGCCTCCGCAAGTCCAGAACGAGCTAAGTCGAGGATCTGAGTGAGGAGAGTTTGCGCTTTTTCTGCATCCATCGTTACCTCATCGGAGGCAGATCGAGTATGAATGATAATACCTGTAAATGCCTGTGCTAAAGTGTCGTGGATTTCCCGTGCCATGTGGTTGCGCTCTTCTAGAATAGAGGCTGCTTCAGCACGTTTGCGATCGGTGATATCTCTTGCTAGCCAAATCACAGCATGGTCTGAAATGGGAGAAATACGAGTTGCAAACCAGGTTTCTCGTCTTTCCATCACCAAACTATACTCTACTGTCAGAGGTTGCTGAGTGAGCAATGCTTGCCGAATATAGTCAAGAAATATATCGGCTTGCGATCGCTCAAAGATTTCGTATAATGTTCGGCCCACCTGTTCATTGATCGGCTGATGTAACTTCTCTAAAAGGATTGCTCTCAAAATATTTCCTTCTGCATCCACCACCAAGAGCGGATCGGGCATGGCTGAAAAGAGCGCACGCAGTTCTGCTTCGCTTTGCTGTAAAGCTGCCGTTCGTTCTGCTACCTGTTGCTCTAGGGCACGGTTGTAATCAGCTAACAGTTTTTCCGATCGTTTCCGCTCCGTGATGTCTTGAAAAGCCACGATCGCGTAAGCCACGTTCTTATGTTCGTCAAAGACTGGAGTTCCCCATGCCTCAATAGGAATAATCGTCTCGCCTTGGTGAATCTCTAAATCATCGGTTCTTGTCCGTTCGCCCCTTAACGCTCGGACGATTGGCATCATCTCAGATGCACAGTTTTGATCCGTCCCAGCCCGATAAACTTGATAAACCTCTGCCAGCTGATCGGGTGTTACGGTAGGATCAACGCCTTTGCCTAATAGCTCAATGCCTTGTTGATTGACATAGTAAGGGCGACCCCCCGTATCCAAGACCCCAATTCCTACTGGAACCGCTTCTAGAAATTGATTGAGCTGATTTTTGCTATCGCTTAGCTTTGAGTAGAGTTTGGCATTTTCGATTGAAATGGCTGCTTGGGTTGATAACAGATGCAAAACCTGCGATCGCGTAGCGTCTCCTTCGGAGAATCGTTCTGGTGTGAAAGCTCCAGCCGCTAATTGGTTTTCCAGGTACAACACACCAACCAATTTACTTTGATTCAGCAGTGGCAAACAGAGTAGTGATTGAGTGTGGTTGCGTTGAATGTATGGATCGTTGATAAAATTCCCTTCACGAGTTGCATCACTTAAAATCACAGATTGATGAGTTCGGATCACATACTGAATGACTGATTCAGGCAAGCGGTTTACAACTGGAATCGATTGCAACACTTGCGTAGCAGACACTTGCTCACCCTCATTCAGTTCACAAGCAGCCTCAATCACCCATTCTCCTGAGTTTTCTAAAATCAAGCATCCGGTTTGTGCACCAGCGTTCTCAATTAGGATCTGCATTAGAGAATGGAGCAACCGCCCCAATTCAATTTCACTCGAAATTGCTTGAGTTGCTTTCATCACCGTCGCTAAATCGAGAGCAGTATGTGAGGTACTTGAAATGGTTCCGGTCGTGGTGCGAACTTGTGTAGAAACTACGTTAGAAGACTGAGGAAACAGTTGAGGATAACGAGTTTCTAAATCTCTAGCCTTTGCTGTTGCTCCCCATCGTTCATAGCAATAGTGAGCTTCCTTCATGTAAAGCTGGGCAAACTTTTCCAGACCTCGCGCTAAGTAGTGTTTGGCGGCTAATTCATAGGCCAATGCTTCTTCTTGCAGATACTCGTTGTTCTTAGCTCCTTGAATGGCTTGTTCATACAAGTTTTCTGCTACAGAAAGTTGACCCAAGACTCGCGCATTCTCTGCCTCAACGAGACAAAACTTGTGTAAGAAGTTTTCTGGACAACTATCTGACCATGCTTTCAAGCGCTCCTGATTTGATCGAATCTGCTCCAGCCCATCCCTTTGTTCTGCTTGAGATAGACTAGGATACAGGTTGAGTAGAATCAGAGAACCATAATAGAAATAACTACTGTAGGTTGTAAATCCTACGATAGAATTTAGGATCTTTCCCGCTTCAACGAGATAATAGCGACCTTGCTCAAAATCTGCTGTTAAACAGGAAAGATGCATTCTGAGAATGTAATAAAGACAAATTGAGAACTGTATTTGTGAGGTTTCACCCTGATGAACTATTTTTTCTGTCTCTCTGAGCGAGCGATCGTGTTCCTGTGCCGCTTGCCCTAAAGTAAGTTTTGCGATGAAAAATTTAGCTCCAGCCAGTGCTACCTTCGCAAGCTCATCCTGAATCTGCTCCGCTACCAGCTGATATTTTTTGTTGTCTTCTGCAACGGTTGTTAAATTTTCTCCTTGAAATAAGCGATTAAAAATGTTACCGACTAAGTTATAGGCTGCAAACTGTACATCTCCCGACTCCATGCTTGCCAAAAAACCTTTGTAATTGATTGTAGCTGCCCCTGCTAGAGGCTTTGACCAAACTTGAATAAAGCCTCCAAACAACATCTCAGCCTTACACTGCTGGGATTTACTGTTTAGCTTGTAGCTAAGCTGCACCGCCAAATCTGCAAACTCATAGCCTCGTTGATATTGTCCTTGCATCAAGCCTAAGAGAAGACCATAATTTGCATAAGCCTTAATAGACTCAGCAATATTTCCATGTTCAATGGAGAGACGAACTACTCTTAAACTGACGAAGCAGTAAAGTTCAATATTAGCCGTAATGTAAGTTGGTATATCTACAGCAATTAGCAATCTAATCATTGCTTGAATCACCGGATCACTCACTGTTGGTAAAGTTAAAAGCGAGGAAATTGAGCGATTTTCTAAGCTTTCGGCAACAGCAGCAAACTCTTCACGGACTAATTCTGTCAAATTCTTGCCTTTAATCTCAATCCCCAACTCATGCAATCCGATTAGACCTGTTTGAACTGCTTCCTCACATTCGCCTTGTAGGGTATATTGAGTGATTTGAAAAACATGAACATCTGCGCGATCGACGGCAGAAGAAATGCGTTCTAAAGCTACCTTGGTTGTGGCATTTAGTTGCTCATATCTAGCATTGCTCAACTGTGCTGCACAGAGAGTCCGATACAGGTTGAACATCAAGCCGTATTGACTCATCCAAGCCTCTGGTTCGAGCAAGCCAATGGCAGTCTCAAGATACCGAATCGCGGCTTCATAAGCTGTAGAAGAGATGGCTTTTTGAGCAGCAGCCAGATTAAGTCGTGCTATTTTCTCTTTTTCATCTTTCTGGGTCAGAAATGATTGACCGAAGTTGATGTGGTTGACAATATCAAAAAGCATCTCACTTTGTTCGATCTCAGGTAGCCTGCTGAGCAGGAGTTGTCCAATAGAGTAGTGCGTTACTTGCTTTTGATCATCAAGAATCAAAGCATAGGCAGCCTGCTGTACTCGGTCATGCAAGAACTTATATTCTTGAACTAACAAGTCCTCATCTAATTCAGACAGAGGTTGAATGAACCCTCCTTGTACCGCTGGTAGTAAATCCTGAAAAACCGTTTGGGGCGATTTCTTACACACGATCGCCAATGTAGCTAAATCAAATTCAGAGCCGATGCAGGCAGCTAACCGGAGGATTTGCTGGGTTTCTTCTGGTAGTTTCTTCAGCTTTAAGAGCATCAACTCCACCACATTATCAGTAATGTTTTGAGCTTTAATCTCAGCAATGTTCCATCGCCAGCTTAAATGTGATCCGTCAAAACTCAACAAACTTTCGCTATACAGCATTCTCAAAAATTCGCTGACAAAGAAAGGATTGCCCTCCGTTTTTCGTAACACCAACTGAGCCAGAGCACAAACGGTTTCAGCATCCTGATGCAGCGTCTCAACAATCAGCTGACTCAACGGTTCCAGCGTTAAAGGTGCTAGGACAATCTCCTGAAGCACCGCCCCTTGTTGTCGCAGCCTTTCCAGCATTAATACTAATGGATGCGTTGAGTTTACTTCATTATCTCGATAGGCTCCAATTAAAAATAGATATTGAGTCTGTTCATCCAGCATCATCAGTTCGATTAATTTGAGTGAGGCTGAATCGATCCACTGCAAATCATCTAAGAAGATCACGAGCGGATGCTCCTTAGAACAAAACACTCGAATAAACTGCTGAAAAATGCGATTGAAACGATTCTGAGCTTCCACAACTCCCACTTCCGGTACGGGCGGCTGCTTACCCGTAATCAACTCCACTTCTGGGATCACATCAATTATGATTTGCCCGTTACTTCCCAAAGCTGCAAGTAGGCGCGATCGCCACTGTTGCACCTGCTCATCGGGCTTACTAAGGAGTTGCTGCACCAATTTTCGTAGGGCATCGACGATGGCACTATAGGGAACATTGCGCTGGAACTGGTCAAACTTACCAGAGATAAAATAACCGCGCTTTGCTGTGATGGGTTTGTAGAGTTCTTGTACTAACGCCGATTTACCCACTCCAGAATAGCCAGAGACTAACAGCATTTCAGCAGACGTTGGAACATTATCACTCCCTACATCTCCGTGTCTCTCTATCTCCGTGTCACTTCCCCCTGTTACTCTCTCAAATGCTGCCAATAATGCGGCTGTCTCCATGTCGCGTCCATACAACTTCTGGGGAATTTGAAACTGGTCTGAAGTATCTTGCAGCCCCAGTCGGATGTAATTAATTTGACCGCTTGCTGCTAATTGTTCAGCACACTGTTCCAAATCTGCTTTGATGCCCCAAGCGCTTTGATAGCGATCCTCCGCATTCTTCGCCATTAATTTTAAGATGATATCTGAAACGGCTTCAGGGATTGTTCCATTGAGTTCATACAGTGGAGTAGGCTGTTTAGCAATGTGACAGTGAACTAACTCTAAGACATCTGTTGTGGGAAACGGCAGTTGTCCAGTTAGCAGCTGGTAGAATGTCACCCCGAGTGAGTAAAAATCGGTGCGGTAGTCGATCGTCCGGTTCATCCGCCCGGTTTGTTCTGGAGAAAGGTAGGCGAGTGTGCCTTCTAAAACATGCGGACTTTTGAACGTCGGATTTGTGCGACTGAACTGAGTGGCAATGCCAAAGCCAATGATTTTGACAACACCCGTATCGGGATTCAGAACAATGTTTCCAGGATTAATGTCCTTGTGAATAACATGAGCAGCATGAATTTTGCCTAGAATATCTGTGAGGTTGATGGCAAACTGGAGAAACGTGTCTAAGGGCATGAAACAGGAGCCTGAACGTTGTTGTATCCAGTAATCTAAGGACTCACCCCCAAAGTCCTCTAGCAGGGTAACGAGGGTACGCTGATACGCTTGCTGGCTGTAAGCTTTGATCACGCCTTCTAGATTTAGAGAACGGATAATCGCATATTCCTGCCTATAGCGCGTTAATTCTTGAGGGGAAGGATAATCTTGCTTCAGTACCTTGATGACAAGCGCTCGGCCATCCTCCTCATTCATGCCTCGATAGACCAGAGACACTGAGCTCTCGTAGCTCTTGCGTTGAATGGTAACTCCAGGTAAAGCAATCATTTGAATTTTCTCCTGATGAAGTCATCCCTCAGATCTAACAAGCAGCTACACTCATACCACCGTAGCGATCGCCTACCACTATCCCTTGTTGTTATAGCTATGTTCCATTCTTCAACATTCGTTCAACTCACACCACTTAGGTTCGTTTAAGTTCACTTGAGTTCATCAAGTTGACCCCCAACTTAATGCGGTTGTGTCGCAAAAAAACTAGGGTAGCAAAGCCAACTAGAGAATTAACCACAAATTTCGATAAGCTATGAACGGGATGTGATTCGCCGAGACGTATGGCACGAAGTAGCCCCCAACCAATAGCGACGAAAGCAAAAGGGCTCAAGTGTGTCCGCCGCAAGTGCCCCAACTGTGGCAGCTTGAGGTTGTGTCGCAAAAACTTATAAAGGACAAACGCTCGGTATCGTTGGCATTCCCTTAAGCAGCAATTCCAAAAATCGCTTCGATAAATTTCACTTCAGACACACTGTCCCCTTGGTTGACTCCTTTTACTTGTCCTTTGCGAATCATATTCATCGCTTCGATTCTGCTCAACGTTCTTCTTGCACTATTGAACGTCTTCAACCCCATCATCGGTTTTACAACTCGTTTAATATGACGATGATCCTGCTCAATGATATTGTTGAGGTATTTGCTCTGCCTTAATTCGGTCTCTTGTTCAATCGTCTCTTCTGCTTTGAGCACCTCCAGTGCCACTGGATAAGCAGCATTCTTGTCCACTGTAATGACTCTTGGAGGTTGGATGTGCTGACCCTTGAGCACTTTACGGAAAAATGGTGCCGCTGCCTTGCTATCCCGCTTTGCGCTTAGTATAAAGTTGAGGGTATTCCCCTCCGAATCGACAGCACGATACAGATATTTCCACGCTCCCCTGACTTTGATATACGTTTCGTCGGTTCTCCACGAATCGTTCGTCAGCTTGAGGTGGAGTCGAATCCGTTGGTCAAGTTCCGGAGCGTACTTCAACACCCAACGATTGATCGTGGAATGGTCTACTTCCACCCCTTGCTCCTGCATCATCTCCTCTAGATCCCGGTAGGATAAGGCGTAGCGACAGTACCACCGCAGGTAGTGCTCAAGATGTAATGATAGAAGAGTAAAGTTCATTTTCGAATGCTCTTTGTTTGCTCATGCCTGCTTGTCCCCTCTGTGCCTCCTCCCGAACGGTCAAAAACGGT